>CAZVAH010000278.1:0-2821 GCA_964625035.1 uncultured Bacteriovoracaceae bacterium
GCCCTACTCTATCTACTAAAGCCCTTGCATGAGGATCACACGATATGCGGATTGCAATGCATCCATTTTGTACAAGCCTTGGATCCAAATCCCTTTTTGCCTTTACAATAGCAGTGAGGTGCCCTGGCCAGAAATGTTCCAATAATCGTTTTTGTGCGCTATCGATCTCTGCCAGCTCTACTGCCATTTCCATAGTAGGTACAAGGACTATCATGCCCTTAGTTCTATCTCGCTGCTTCATCCGGCAAATCTTAGATATGGCATTCTTATCAATAATCCTTGCACCAAGACCATACACGGTTTCTGTGGGATAGGCTATCACAGCCCCTTTGTTTTGCAGGATTAGGTCTACAATTGCTGATATATCTGACGTGATCAGCATTTGGTTTTTATATTGCTATCTGCCTCCAGCACAGAACGCCTGATATCCTCTCTATAGCGCATGAGCTTTTTCTTAAGTTCTTTATCATTTAAAGAGAGTATCTCTACAGCCAGTATGGCTGCATTAACTGCACCCGGGCTGCCTATCCCTACCGTGGCTACCGGTATACCAGGTGGCATATGTACTGTGGAGAGGAGTGCATCTATACCATTGAGTGGTGAGGTGTTGATTGGCACACCTATCACAGGGATCGTGGTATAAGATGCAAGCACCCCTGCGAGGTGAGCGGACATACCAGCACCTGCTATGATTACAGATATACCCTCTTTGATGGCAGATGTGCTAAATTCTGCTACTTCTTGAGGTGTCCTGTGTGCAGAGAGGATACGCATTTCATAGCTGATATCAAACTTACGCAGAACCCCTGCCACCTCCTCCATTACAGGGAGGTCAGATTTAGAACCCATAACAATAGCTACTTTCATAAATCACCTAACTAATGCCTTTCTTCCTATATCTTTTCTGTAAAAGGCACCATCAAATGTTATCCTTGATGCTGCCTTGTAGGCCTTTTCTATCGCATCTTTTATATCTCTTCCAAGGGCAGTCACCCCAAGGACCCTGCCACCTGATGTGACTATACTATCTGAATGCCTCTTTGTCCCTGCATGAAAGACCTTGACACCTTCTATCCTTTCAGCAGCATCTATACCAGATATTGTCTTTCCTTTCTCATAATGTCCCGGGTAGCCCTCTGATGCCATAACCACACATACACTAGGACTACTATCCCACTCTAAAGACATATCCTTGATGGTTCCACCACTTGCAACCTCCACCATTATAGGTACTATATCACCCTTTAGCCGTATGAGAAGAGGCTGTGATTCCGGGTCCCCCATACGTACATTAAATTCTAACACATATGAGTCCTTTCCCATAATCATAAGCCCTGCGTATATCACACCTTTATATACAATCCCTCTTTTCCTCAGCCCTGTAATCAGCGGATAGAGAACTTTGTCCATTACCTTATCATATATCCCGGTATCAATCACCGGTGCCGGGGAGTATGCCCCCATCCCACCTGTATTAGGGCCTTCATCATTATCATATGCCCTCTTATGATCCTGGGATGATGCCATGGGCACGATGTCTTTCCCGTCTGTAATAGCGATAAATGACGCCTCTTCTCCTGTTAGCCTTTCCTCCACCACAACCTTATCACCTGCACTATCAAATGTCCTTTGGACCATAATCTTATCTATAGCCCCATATGCCTCTTCCTTGTGAGATGTTACTATCACGCCCTTTCCCGCAGCAAGGCCATCAGCCTTTATTACCACCGGAAATGGGACATCCTTGACAAAGGCCTTTGCCTTATCCGGATCACCAAATATTTCAAAGGATGCAGTAGGTATATTGTTTTCTTTCATGATGGTCTTTGCAAATGACTTTGATCCCTCCAGGGCAGCAGACATCCTGTCTGGCCCGAATATCTTGAGATGTTCTTTGGAAAATGCATCTGCTATCCCATCCACAAGTGGTGCCTCTGGCCCAACCACACTGAGTTCTATATGATTATCCTTTACAAAAGAGATAATGGATCTGATATCTGTAGGGGCTATATCTATACAGGTTGCATCCTCTAAGACCCCGCCATTACCTGGTGCACAAAAGACCTCATCTACCAAAGGGCTTTTTGCTATCTTCCAGCAAAGGGTATGTTCTCTTCCACCTGAACCTATTACCAATACCTTCATATCTATTCCCTTAGTGTCTAAAATGACGCATGCCGGTAAAGATCATGGCCATATTGTGACTGTTGGCAGCCTCTATGACCTCTTCGTCCCTTATAGAGCCTCCAGGCTGTACAACAGCAGTTGCTCCGGCCTTAGCTGCCTCATCAATACCGTCCCTGAACGGGAAGAACGCATCAGATGCCACAACCGACCCCTCAGTAGAGATCTTTGCATCGCGGGCCTTCATGACTGCTATCTTTGAGGAATCTACCCTGCTCATCTGGCCTGCACCAACGCCTATGAGGTGATCCTTTTTTGCATATACTATGGCATTGGATTTTACATACTTAACTATCTTCCAGGCAAATTTGAGTGCAGCCATCTCCTCCTTGGATGGCACCCTCTTCGTAACCACCTTGGCAGTCTCCAGATCAATATCATCTACGTCTCTTTCCTGAATAAGGATACCGCCTGCAACACGCCTATAATTAAAACACTTCCTTTCAGGACCTTTTCTATTCATAATCTCCGGCACCTTTAGCAACCTTATGTTCTTCTTCTTTTTGAGGATCTCTAACGCCTCTTTTGAAAAATCCGGGGCTATTACTACCTCTGTAAAGATACCACCTATTGCACGGGCAGTCTCTTCATCCGCTATCCGGTTAAGCCCCACACTGCCCCCGAATGCAGATACACT
>CAZVAH010000279.1:0-2791 GCA_964625035.1 uncultured Bacteriovoracaceae bacterium
CTCCTATGCTTCCGTCCATATTGTATGGGAGCCCCACAATTACGTGTGTTATGTTGTATCCTTTTGCAATGTCTTTGATCCTTTCTATATGGGAATTGTCTTCTCTTACATCAATTACATCAAGTGGGTGTGCCATTGTGCACAACGGGTCACTGATAGCCACGCCTATCCTTCTTGTGCCATAATCAATGCCCATAAACCTCATATTAACCACCAGCCAGCTGCTTCATGGATTTCAGTACGTTCATCTCCCCGATACATACAAGGATATCACCTTCAGATAGTGAATATTCTGCAGGTGGATTAAATACCATATGACCTTCATCACCCTTTATAGCTACTACAGTCAGCCCCAGCTCCTTCCTTATTGGAGAATCTCTTAATGTAGTTTTAATTAGAGGAGATGTGGCGTCTATGTTAAATTCTTCCATCTGAATATAGAAGTCTTCCCGTTTTTCTCCTCCTGTTGCCAGCTCTACAAAATCCACCACTGTGGGCTTTAAGATTATATTGGCCAAATGTCGCCCACCTATCATATATGGAGAGACTACCCTATCCGCACCTGCCCGTTTTATATTCTTTATGGAATCCTCAGTCTCTGCCCTGGCAAGGACAAAGATGCTTGGATTTAGTTCCTTTGCAATAAGTGTTATGTACACATTTGTTACATCAGATGTTGCTGTTGCTATAAGACACTTAGCCCTTTTGACCCCACCCTTAATCAGGGTCTCCTCTTTTGTGGCATCGCCTAATATATAGGGTATATCCTCCAGCTCCAAAGGATGTATGGCAGAAGGCTCTGGGTCTATCACCACAAAGGGCCGATTATTTGCCTGCAATTCCTTCCACACAAGGCATCCTATCCTACCATTACCACATATAATATAATGCTGTTGTATGCTTGTTATCTTTTTATTCAACCTCCTCCTCCCTAAAATATTTCGTATTTCACCTTCTATAATAAATTGGGCAACTGTTGCAAACCCATATGCAGCAGTTCCAACCCCCATAAAGATAATAAAAACATCAAAGACCTTGCCAGCATTTGATAATGGCTGAATCTCTCTATAACCTATAGTAGTAATGGTTATAAGGGTCATAAAGAAGGAATCTAATGCCCCCCATCCTTCTATAAAATGAAAACCAAAGGTCCCAATTATAAATATAAGGGAAAATAAACTAATTACTACCTTGAGTTTGTCTTCGATGGGGGTATCCCTTACTGCCAATGAAATTCCTTTACCTCTACCTGGAATGATTCGCCCCTGCGTGCTGCATCCCCGAAAAAGGCGACTGCAAAGGGTATATCAACTGATAAAGGTGACATCTCTATATCTACAGGCCTAGAGCCCAGTAAGGCATTTATCTCACTACTTCCCTGTTTTGTAAATTCAGATGAATTAGGAATAATACCTGCATAAGTCTCACGTGATGCTATAAGGTTTTTATTACGGTCATAAACCTTTGCTTGGACAAGAATATAACCCACCGGGCGCTTCGTAAGACTTTTAATCATACCTTTTATTACTAGCACTGTACCTTCTTTATAATTGTTGAGTATCTCATAGGTAACACTACTTTCTGGGATATTAAAGAAGGGCCCCCTTTCCAACATGCCCTGGGTTGTATCCTCTGGTGGGCTGTATAATTCAAACAATCTCTCCCTCATAAACCATGCTAAGATGCCTATTATTATCAGGATTATCAATATAACCAATAAGAATCTTCTGCCTCCTTTTTTCTTTGCCTTGGGGGATAATTGTGTATCTACTTGATCGATTCCTAATTGCTCATCTGATCCCAAGATAGAATCAATTTCCTTTATAACAGACTCGGGTTGAATTTGAATAGCCTCTTCATCGCTTGCCTCTTCTTGGTCCTCTTGAGGTGGGCCCTCAACTTGTTCTTGCAATACATCTTTTTGTGTCTCTAGGGCCTCTTCTATTTCCTTGTCTAAAGGCATACTTTTAAGTTTGTCAAACTTGAATACATGAGAACATATGCTGCATCGCATCCTGATCTCTTCTCTTGTGAGCATACTGTCATCTACCTTAAATTTACTATGGCAGTTAGGGCATTCTACTATCATAAGCTACTCCCTGTCTTGGGGTTCTAATACATATATCTCTGGTAGGGCTCGGTATTTTTCTCCATAATCTAAACCATAGCCTACAACAAATCCTTTTTCCAGATGAAATCCTGTAAAATCAGGTTTCATATGTGCTTGCCTGCGCCAATTTTTATCAATTAGTGTGCAGATCTTAACAGAGGTGGCCCCCCTTGCTGTAAGATGCTCTTTAAACGCATGTAGTGTATGACCTGTATCCATTATGTCATCTACCACCAAAACACTCTTATCTTCTATGTCTATCTCAATATCCTTTAAGATCTTTACTTGTCCAGAAGGGCTATCAGAATCGCCATAGCTAGCTAGTCTCGCAAAATCTATCTCTAGAGGCAATTTTATTTCTCTTACAAGATCTGACATAAAGACAAAACAACCCTTTAATACCCCTATAACCACAAGATTAAAGCCCTTATAAGCAGTTGTTATCTCATCCCCCAGCCGAGCAACCCTTGCAGCGATCTCTTCAGCTGTATACAAAACCCGCATAAAAAACATATATATCAATGGGCTAGACCTGTCAATAAAGTGTTCTTCCCTGCGCAGCGTAGGAAGCCGGTAGCTTTCTACAACCATGTTAATATATAGCTGATAGCTGACAGGTTGTTGCCAAAAAAATCCTTTTGAGCGGACATTCAAACGTTTTTTGCAAATACATCTTAGCGA
>CAZVAH010000280.1:0-2790 GCA_964625035.1 uncultured Bacteriovoracaceae bacterium
AGAAGATGAAGAGGGAAGGCCATAAAACCATGTAAATAGATTCCACAAGATGGCAGACAGAGTAGCGGCAATTACTACATTAATGGATATACTTCCTGGCATTACTAGAGAGTGTCCAATGGTCTTTGCTACTGCAGTGCCCAGGAAATATGCGCCTGTAAACCCCATGATAGCGGTCAATATAAGGGCAGACCTTATACCCATTGATCTGGATGAGATTATGGTAGCAACTATATTTGATGCATCATGGAACCCATTGGAAAAATCAAAGAATAGGGCAAGTGCCACAACAAATATGGCCAAACCTAATATGCTCATAGTATTCCTTACTATAATCTTTTGTGGAGAGTATCATATAAGATATGGACACTTCCTGCAAGCAGGCAGTAGAGCATTTACTTGAATGTATGGAGTATGTAGTGCAAAATTTCTCTTGCATAAGATGCCTTTCTTGTGTATAAAATGAATCGACATTCAGAATAAGGTTCTGAATTCATAATAAAAACTCTAAGGAGTGTGCAATGGGTAGATTTAAGATGTTTGTTTTTGTGGGCCTGGTGCTACTTGCCACTTCAAGCATTGCTTTTGCCTCTGATGTGGCGGCTACAGGTTACGTAGATTGGGCAAAAGCTCTCTTTGTGGTTGCCTCTGTGATTGCTGCTGGTCTCTGTATGGGTCTTGGGGCTATGGGTCCCGGTTTAGGTATGGGGCATGCTACCTCAGGTGCATCTGATGCTGTAGGCCGTAATCCAGAGGCTCACGGGAAGATTATGCTTACCCTTATGGTGGGACTTGCTATGACCGAGTCTATTGCAATCTATGCACTGGTTGTAGCACTCTGTCTCCTTTTTGCTAATCCGTTTAAGGGAATTATCCTGGGTTAATATAAAGGATATTTAGTATCCTTTTTATTTTGATAATATGGGAAGTCGGCCAGCATTGGTTCCTTTAGAGTGGTTTGTGAGATTTAATCCTTTTATACCTTATAAAGGTTTAACAGGGGCAGGAGAATATTATGGATGAGGATGTAAAAACCAGGTTTAGTTTTGCAGGCATTGCAATCAGCTTTTTTATCCTTATAGTGCTTCCTCTTACCATCATGGGTGTCCTTATTAGCAGAGGGGTAGTAAAAGTAGGCGAGGAGGCCACTCAGGCAAATTTGAGGATTTTGGATGACAGGCAAAAACACTCGGTAGAGGTTCGAACAAAGGATTTGGCCGAGGCGGTGGCTCAATTTCTGACAGGCAGGGAAAAGGATATAAGGCTAGCCTCTATACTTCCAAGGGATGTGAATACATATTTTAACTTTCTAAATGCCAATTCAAGAGGTGTGATAAAGAAATCTGGTGCCGGGGTTGTAAAGGTTCCTGTACCAATCTACAGAGAGATCGCCTTTCTTGATAAGACAGGGATGGAGGTCTTAAAGGTAACTTCAGATGGTGATGCCGGCCCTGAAGATTTAAAAGATATGTCGAGTCCTGAAAATGGCGAGTTTGGTTTGGAGGATTATTTCTTAAAGGCTAGAGGACTTACCCCGGGTGAGCTTTATATAGGCCCTATTGTAGGCAGGCATATTAATAAGGCAGAATTTGACGCAGGAGACAGGTTTAACGGGGTTATGCGTATCTCAACACCAGTGTTCGATTCCAGTGGATTTGCAGGTGTGGCAGTACTTACATTAAATGTTATTCATCTTATGGAATTTACAGACCATATAATTCCTACAGAGCCGGGCCTGGTTCCTGAGATAGATATAGATGAGGGCAATTATTCTTTTATGGTGGATCGCGATGGATTTATCATTTCCCATCCGTGTGATTGGTTTATCAGAGGCCTTGATGAAGAGATGCGGCTCGTGCCTACTATGACAGAGCATAACTATAAGGAACTCATTGCATCTGGCAAAGGTGCAATGAATGTGAGATATCTAGGTTTTCTTGATGAGAATCTCCCCAAGATTCACCGATTGGCATCTGTGGGGCAGTCAGGTTCTCTTACCTATACCTTAGATGGGATCAGGATGTTCATGACCTATGCGCCTGTTCCATACTACGGTAACGGCTTTACCAGGCCAGCAGGTTTTGGCTGGGTAGGGATGGTGATAGACATTGATAAGTATCATCACTTGAGTCAGGAGAAGGTCAAAGAGATACAGCAGAAGGTTGCAAGATGGCAGAAGGCCACCATTACCGTGGTAATTGTATCTCTCATAATAGTATTCTTTATTGCCTTGATTCTAGCCAGGGGGATATATCGATCTATTTCCAGAATCCAGGAGTATAAGAACGTGCCACCTATGGAGGAAGAGGATCGAGACGATTAATGGGAAGAGACTGAATCTTTAGATAATCAAGAAGGTTTATCTAAAGCCTTTTTTTATCTGTCTGTCTTTACAAAAGGATTAGAGTAAGGGTAATGCATTATATATTACTTATAGTTGGTGCAGCACTGGTAAACAACTTTGTGTTGTCCCGCTTCTTGGGTATATGCCCCTTTATGGGGGTGTCTAAGAGAATTGATACTGCCTTTGGCATGGGTATGGCAGTTATCTTTGTCATGACCCTGGCCTCCTTTGTTACCTGGCTGATCAATTATTACCTGCTTGACCCATCAGGGTTTCAATATCTTCAGACCATTGCCTTTATCCTTGTGATTGCCTCCCTGGTCCAGCTCGTGGAGATGATTATACAGCGGGTGAGTCTCCCGCTTTACCAGGCCTTGGGGATCTACCTGCCGCTTATTACAACAAATTGCGCTGTACTGGGTGTGGCCATATTGAATATCCAGTTG
>CAZVAH010000281.1:0-2787 GCA_964625035.1 uncultured Bacteriovoracaceae bacterium
GGCATGGGGGTTTATATGGGGGAAAGGAGTTGTTGTATGAGAGAGGCTTTTATCGATTTTATGCAAAGGGAATTAGGAGGTGAAGTGGTATTGATAACCTGTGGGCTTCCTGCCTCCTATAAGACTGAGACCACAGAGGTTATTGCAAGGCTTAAAGGCTACAAGATATTAAGGACCGACCTTATACGCCTTGAGGTCCTGAAGGATGAGGATATCTTTGATGAAAAGGTGGCCTCAAACATGGATAAAAGGAGACTTGTATATGATGAAATATTTAGGATGGCAGATGAACTCGCAGGGGGTGGCCAGGGGATCATTTTAGATGCCACCTTTATTACTCAGTCGCTCAGGAGGCGTGCTGCCGGGGTGGCTGCAAAACATAACAAGGGTTTCATCATCCAGCAGACGTGGTGTCCACAAGATGTATCGCTGAGACGCATTTTACGTAGGACTAAGGAGAACTACGAATCCAATGCACTGACTGAGCAGGCCTACCTGAATAACAAGGAAAGATTCGAGGCTGTTGATCTTGATGATCTGAAAGGATTATATCCTGCACTCAAAATTGTACATCTTTTTGTGGATACCACTTCTGATCTGGAGGATGAATGGTTTGTAATTGACAAAATTGTTCGATAAATAGATCGTATATTTTTATATGAAAATACTTGGCAGGGATCAGGGGTCAGTTTTCGGGGATGGATGTTTTTCTCAGCACGCAAGGAGGGATAGTGGGGTTCTTGAGCTTATCCTTCCATCGCGATTTGCTAATACATCCTTAGGCATTGCTTAAAGGGGAATCGCTCTCTTATGTTTGAGCCCGAAGGGCGAGTTAGGGAGCGCCCGTAAGCAAGCCTAAAGGATGTATCAAAGAGCGAAACAGGTAAGCGAGAGAACCCCCATCCCGAAAGCATTTTCATCCTTGGTTGTGTCCGAAAAGGCATAGGGGTTTATAAGGAAGGTATAGTTATTTGGCGATATATTAAGGAACGTTTGAGGGGGTAATAAATGAAAAGGACGATTTCTATCGTGATTATGCTCATATTCATCACAGGGTGTGCCACGACATTCAAAGAGCAAAGGAAGGCCTCAAGGCCTATCGTAAAACTGGCAATGCTCAAACTTCAGAAGAACGATAATCCCGGGGCGCTGCTTGAATTGAAGAAGGCAAGGGAAGAAAACCCGAAGGATCCTGAGGTCTACTATGGCCTGGCCCTGATTTACAGGGATTTAGGAAAACCCAACGAGGCATTGGGATATTGCAAGAAGGCAATAGCCTATGGCAATAGGCTAGTACTTGAACACCCAGGTATGACAAGTGAGGCATATAATCTTGAAGGGGTAATCCTATTTAAACAAGGGAACAATAAGGATGCTATAAATGCATTCAAGCATGCATTAAAGGATGAACTCTATCCCACACCAGAATATGCCTTGAAGAACCTAGCTGAGGTATATATCTCTTTGAGGGAACTTGACAAGGCAAAGGAATCATTGGATATGGCGCTTAAGCACAATTCACACTATGCCCCTGCGTGGGAAGCACTATCCAGACTCTTTATCCTTCAAGGAGAATATGAACCTGCAATAAATGCCTTAAGACATGCAACTCTGGAATTTCCCGGATACACAGAGGCTCACTGGGAACTGGCTGGGCTCTATCTCAAGACAGGCAGACGATCAGATAGTATAAGGCACCTGCAAGAAGTGGTAAGGCTGGACAGAGATGGCCCCTTAGGGAGTCTGGCCTTACAAAGATTAATGGATCTTGGTGTGCCTCCCGAA
Organism: uncultured Bacteriovoracaceae bacterium; assembly: GCA_964625035.1. Lineage (GTDB taxonomy): Bacteria > Desulfobacterota > Desulfomonilia > UBA1062 > UBA1062 > JAGGYK01. The sequence continues at coordinate 1,786 of CAZVAH010000281.1, forward strand.
TAGGTAGGATAAATGAAAACATCGACTATATGGATAACTAAAGATATAGCAGAAGAACTCAGTATACAGGAGGATAAATTTCCCTGTAAGGTCTTGAATCTGAAGGATTTGGTATATGAATTGCTTAAGGATGGTTACCCCAGGGATGTCGTAGTTTTACCTTTTATGAGAAACTTTGGTGAGATCTTGGAACATATAAGAGGGAGAGGGATTACAGGCCCTGTTATCATATATACCCGTGGAGAGACAATGGTTATGAATGTCTTAGACCTGGCGAATCAAGGGGTTGTGTTTATGGATTCTGCCAGGTTTTCCAAGCCTATGATTCAAGGATTCATCACCTTTTTACAGAATACTCAGCGTGAGATTATTGTACAACGAGAGGATGCTACCATCAAGACCAAGTCATTTGCCAGGCCTACCAAGGGCGTAGAAGATATAAAACAACTCTTCAGAACCATTATGAAGAAAAGGGCAAGGATATTACTTACATGTCAATTTAGAGATGATCTTCCAACGCTTTCTGTAACCTGTGAGATAATACAGATGGTAGGCGAGATTGAGCCTAGATTGGTCTTCGATAAGTTTAACCCTGAAGAATTTGTGGGATTATATAAAAGCATGGGAAGAGGAAGATTCCTTCAAGGATTTGTTACATTAGAGGAAGATACGCTGGGTTTTCAGTTGGAGGTTGTCCATTGTATAATGGGGAAGATAACAGCCTATCTTCCCACATCTATTTATGAACAAAAACGCAGATTCTTCAGGGTGGAGCCGGATGCAAGAGATCCTGTAGTAGTCTATATACTTCCTGAGGACGCCCCCACCCAGAGTTTTAATGTGAGGGACGTGAGTGAAGGTGGAATTGGCCTGGTGACCTCATATGGAAATCTGGAAAAGGACCACATATATCTAATTGCATTGATCTTGCCAGGAGCCCAAACTCTGTTAGGGATGGCCAAGGTAATGGGCAAGAACGAACCTAAACCTAATGTCATCAAC
>CAZVAH010000282.1:0-2768 GCA_964625035.1 uncultured Bacteriovoracaceae bacterium
GAAGAATAGCGATTTCAAGTGTCTGAGCCCGAAGGGCGAGTTTTGGAATCGGTATGCGCGAGCCTTAGATGTATCAAAAAACGTTTTCGGCAAGCGAAAAAGAATTTGGGCAACAACCTGTTAATTCAAAACTCATAATTAAGCTTAAGGAGGAGCTATCTTGGAAAAGACTCTAGTGCTTATTAAACCAGATGCCATAGAACGTGGTATAATAGGAAGAATTATCGCGCGATTTGAAGAAAAAGGGCTTACTGTTACGGCACTCAAAATGTTTAAGGCCACGGATTCCCTTTTGGAGGAACATTATGCCCATCTGAAAGACGAACCCTTTTTCCCAAGGATAAAGGATTTCATGACCTCCACCCCTATAATAGCCATGTGTGTGGCCGGGCTTGATGCAGTAAGCGTGGTCCGTTCCATCTGTGGTGTGACAAACTCTAGAGAGGCTCAGCCTGGTACTATAAGAGGTGATTGGGGTATGAGCATACAATCCAATCTGGTCCATGCATCAGACAGCATAGATACCGCCAAACTTGAGATAAAAAGATTTTTCCATGCGAGCGAAATATTTACCTATACAAGGATGCTAGATAAGATAGTATATGCGCCAGACGAGAGACAATCTTAAACCAAACCCAGACGAGACATTAGATGGCCTGGCTTGCGGGGATCTTTATGTATTGCAGAAAAGAAAAGGATACAGATTTTCTATCGATGCATACCTGCTCGCAGCCTTTGTAGATGAGCCGCCAGGGACGAAGGTCCTAGAGATTGGGTCGGGTTCTGGTGTGATTTCAATCTTACTGGCAGGGATAAAGGGGTTAAAGGTAACAGGGGTAGAGGTGCAAAATGAAATGGCCACAATGTCAAGGCGATCTGTAATGTTAAATGGACTTGAAGATCAGATAAAAATTATTGAAGCAGATATCAATGCCTTTAAAGGAAAAGGGTTTGACGCAGTGGTTGCAAACCCTCCATACAGACCTGTATCTACCGGAAGGGTACCTCCTGATACAAATAAAGCCATTGCTAAGCATGAGATACTTCTAGACTTAGATGCCCTCTTAAAACAGTCATATACTGCCCTTGATCCAGCTGGACATTTTTATATTATATATCCTGTATGGAGGATGGCGGACCTCATCTATAGTATGCGGGCTCATAAGATAGAGCCTAAAAAGGTAATAGCAGTCTACTCCAGAAACACAGAATATGCCGAGTTGTGTCTGGTAGGTGGTATAAAGGATGGGGGAAAAGAACTCTTTTTTGATCCACCTTTTTCTATCTATGGAAAGACAAATAAATATACCAAAGAGATGGAACATGTGTTTAAAAAACTCTGTATATCAAAAACTCATTGACCTTTAGGGCAAATAAATGTTGAAATTAGACAAAAGCTTGATATGAAGAGTTCCAAGAAAAAGGTAGAGAGGTTTATTGATGAAGGTTGCGATAGAGGATGTCAGTGCCCATACAAAAAAGATGGAAGTTTTGATCCCCAAAGAGACAGTAAAAACCACAGCAGATGAGATCTATAACGAAATACTCAAGACTGCGAATATAAAGGGGTTTAGAAAAGGCAAAGCCCCAAAGAATGTGCTTAGGATGTATTATAGTGACTATATCAGAGATGAACTCTCAAAGAAGCTTATTACTGAAACCCTTGAACAGGCGATCAAAGAAAACGATTTGTTTGTAGTATCAATGCCTGAGATCGAAAATGACCCGCCTAAGGAGGATGAAGAATTCAAATTTTTTGCCAAGTTTGATGTGAAGCCAGAGATAACACCTGAGAAATATACAGGTTTCGAACTCAAAAGACTGAAGGCGGATGTGGGAGAGGATATGCTAGAAAACGTCCTCAAGAGATTCCAAGACGTGTATGCTACTAGTGAAGAGTCTAAAGATCCAGAATACGAAACATTATCTGGAGATTACGTTGTGGTGGATATAACAAGCAAGGATCATCCTAATATAAACCGCGAGAATATCACTATTGAAGCGGGTAAAAGAGGTGCTATTCCAAAAACCGATGGTGCTGTCATCGGGATGAAAGCCGGTGAAGAAAAAGAGATGGAGGTGGAGTTTCCTGAGGATCACTTTATGGAAGAAATGCGAGGATGTGCCACAACTGTAAAGATAGCTGTTAAATCAATAAAACATAGAGAGATCCCAAAACTTGATGATGAATTTGCAAAGAAGGTGAGAAAGGACGTTGAAACCCTGGAAGATCTTCGAAAGGTACTAAAAGATGAGCTTATCGCAAAAGCAGAAGAGGATGCAACGGCCAGGTTAAGAAAGGATGTTACAGATAAATTGCTAGAGGCAAACCCTATTGATGATGTACCTGAGTCTATGGTGAATATGCAGGCGGGAATGATGATAAGAGACACATCCAAGCGTCTCTTGGCTCAAGGTATAAAGATGGAAGATGTGTATCCTGATGCGTCAAGCCTTAAAGATGACTACTTGCAGGCAGCAGATAAGACAGTAAAGCAGTCTTTATTGATAGAAGCTATTGCAAAAGAAAGGGAGATCGAGGCCAGTCAAGATGATCTTGACAAAGAAATAGAAACAATGGCCAAAATGTATAACCTGCCTTTAGAGCAGATGAAAAAAGGGTTAGATCAGAGGGGAATGACAGAGAATATAAAATTTGATATTGTAGAAAAAAAGGTGCTTGATTATATCATAGAAAACTCTAATGTAAAACAAGTGGACAAATTGGAGGAAAACGAGGATGACACTAGTACCGATAGTAGTAGAAC
>CAZVAH010000283.1:0-2312 GCA_964625035.1 uncultured Bacteriovoracaceae bacterium
TAAAAACAGATTTTGTAAGGGGTTATATGAGTATCTTCTTTTGTAGCGTGAGTAGTCACATCGGTATATATTGCCGGTGTTACATATCAAAAAATTAGATGGTTAGGAGGTTATTATGAGGAAGTTATCTTGGTATCTTGTGGCAATCCTTCTTGTTGCCGTAGCACTGAACGGTTGTACCCGTGAGGAGCCAGCCCAGAAGGTGGCCGCAAAGGAGGAGGTAGCAAAAAAGGTTGAGTCCGTCTATGACAGGGTTGAGAGAACAGGGACGGTTCGTGTAGGCCTTATGTACAACAGTATTCCAGCAGCATATTTCAACGAGGATAATGAGTGGGTTGGATTCGATGTGGACATTGCTGAAGAGGTGATCCGCAGGATTGGAGGATATATTGGCAAAGAAATCAAGACTGAGCGGGTAAAGCTCAATAACAAGACCCGTATTTCCTTTCTTACATCTGGTAGGATTGATATGAGCACAGCCAATATGACCCACAAACGCGAGAGAGACAGGACAATCGATTTTTCTATTACCTATTTCTTTGATGGTGAAAAGATCCTCGCTAAAAAAGGACGCTATACCAAACATGAGGATTTCGTGGGCAAGAAGATCGCTTCCATGCAGGGTACCACCAGTGAGAAGAATGCGATGAATCTCTTGAAAAAGCTCGGAGATCCTGATGCAGAAAAAAATGTAATAAGCTTTCAGGACGCACCATCCTGTTTCCTGGCCCTTCAGCAGGACAAGGTGGCAGGCTGGGCAACTGACAGCACTATTCTCATAGGCTATGCAGCAAAAGAACCAGGCAAGTATGAACTGGTTGGTGATTTTTTCAGTGATGAGCCTTATGGAATAGGAACCCCGGAAAATCAGAGTGATTGGAGAGATGCCATAAACTTTGCCATCCAAGACATGTGGAAAGATGGCACGTATATGAAGATATACAACAAGTGGTATGGTAAAGATACACCCTACTACTTCCCTATGACTGAAAAGATTGAAATGTGGCCATAAGCCATAAGATTGATCAGTAACAATTTTTCTCCATAGCAAGATCTGGGGCTTAAATAAATCCTATCCCCAGATCTTGTTTTAAGAATAAAGCAAAAGGAAACCCGACAAAGACGGCTATGATACCATACTGGAAACGCCTGGGACAGCAGCTCGCAGTGCTAGCTGGGATAGCTATTGCTGTTTTTTTAATCTTTGGACACGCTGATCTTGGTTATGATTTCCACTGGGCTGTACTCTATGAGAAAAACCCCACCTATGGGGAGATCTTTGGTCTTTGGTTACTCCATGGTCTTTTACTTACCATCAAGATCTCTGCCATAAGCACTGTCTTTGCCCTCATCCTGGGCACCTTCTTTGGTATTGGCCGCCTTTCTCGCTTCAAACCAGTCTATCTTTTGTCAACAGGTTATGTTGAGTTCTTTAGAAACACACCGCTTCTGGTGCAACTCTTTTTCTGGTATTTTGCCCTCCCTTTGGTGCTACCCGAATCTGCCCGCACCTTTTTGAACAATCATGACTATGAACTCTGGGCGTCTATAGCAGGGTTGAGTATCTATACCGGGGCCTTTGTGGCTGAGATTGTGCGTGCTGGCATTCAGGCGATTCCTCGTGGTCATCTGGAGGCTGCAGCCTCATCTGGCCTGAGCGGACTCCAAGCCTTGCGCTTTGTACTCTTACCCCAGGCCTTTCGCATAATCATTCCACCTCTTGGCAGCGAATTTCTTAATAACATGAAGAATTCTTCTCTTGCAATGACTATAGGAGTTGCTGAGCTGTGCTGGCAATCCCAGCAGATTGAATCATTTACCTTCAGGGGATTTGAGGCCACTACAGCTGCCTCTGTTATCTATCTTGGTCTATCCCTCTTCATCAGTATTATGATGAACAGTATCAATCATCACATGAAGATTGGGGCTGAAAAAGAACTGGGCCCGATAGATAAAATTTTGGGCCTTTGCGTCATGCCTTTCTATCTTTTGGGACAATACCTTACTAAATGTCTTCAATGGTTGTCCTCGATGTTACCACAGCGCCAGCCTGAAGTAGACCCAGAGGAATCCATATACATCTCTAGTGGAACCCAATTTTTGGATAAGCTTGGCCGGAAGTTAATTTTTGTAGGAAAGGGCCTCTTTGCCCTTATCTTCGTGGGCATTATTGCTGTAATTGGATATAAGATCTGGCACTTTAACTGGAATGTAATCCTGGATAACATACGTGCCCTACTGATATGGAGATTTCCCGCAGGAGGCAAAGGGGAGATCTTTTATGGCCTGGGAGGCTTCTCTATCAGTATTAT
>CAZVAH010000283.1:2322-2759 GCA_964625035.1 uncultured Bacteriovoracaceae bacterium
GGCCTTGATTGCTCTTTTTGTCAGTTTTTTTATCGGCTTAGTAGTTGGCCTGGGAAGGCTGAGCCGAAATTCCCTTGTCAGCACTCCAAGTGTTCTCTATATCGAGATCATTCGTGGCAATCCTTTGATCATGGTAATCTTCTGGGTGTATTTCTTTTCGCCTATTATCACCGGGATGCAGATCGATGTCTTCTGGAGTGCTGTCATTGCATTTACCATCTTCTCAGGTGCCTATCTGGGCGAGATTATACGAGCTGGTGTAAGTGCCATTCCTCATGGTCAGATAGAGGCAGCCACGGCTTCAGGGTTGAGCTATTTCCAGACTATGCGCCATGTAGTCTTGCCTCAGGCGCTTAAGATAATGATCCCCGCTATAGTAGGACAATTTATCTCCCTTTTCAAAGATACCTCCCTTGCATACATCATAGGGGTTTTTG
>CAZVAH010000284.1:0-2754 GCA_964625035.1 uncultured Bacteriovoracaceae bacterium
GTACAAGGGAAACCTATGCGTTATCATACCCTCTAGATTAATCTTTTTCTCACTTATAAGCCTTGCAGCTACATCAAAAGACGTGTCTTTCTCAGACTCGTTTGCATGGCAATTCATGCCGGTTAAATTTATCTCCTGACACCAGATAGGTGTGTAGTCTATCTTACCAGGTATAAAATTTATCCCGAGTATAACTACGTTACCCCTTGCCCTGACCCAGCGAAGAGACTCATGTATGGTTTTATCATTACCGATGCTATCATATATGATATCAAACCCACCGAGTAATATCTTGTTACCAAAGTAACCCTGCCAGTAGTTAGCCCCTGTTACTTTGGCTAAATGCCTGTAGATATCTTTGTCCTCAATTAACACATCATCTGCCCCTAACTTCATGGCCATATCTGCTTGAAACGGGTATCTGGCCAGGGCATATATCTTTGCATCTTGCTGGATAGCCCTTGCTACAGCAATGGTGAGCAAGCCAATGGTGCCACATCCAACAATAAGCACCTTATCCCCTGGGCCTGGTTTGTGTTTGAAGACACCATGCACAGCACAGGCGGTTGGTTCCAAAAACAGGGCTTCATCATCACTAATCGTATCTGGTATCTTGTATGGCTGAGTCTTGTGCATCACCATGTAGGGGGAAAACCCTCCACCAGTATCAATGATAGGCATTTCTTTCTTCCCAAGGTTCTCACAGAGCATATAATTCCCTGATTTGCACTGTGAGCACGGGGGATCGATCTCCATCTGAAAACATGATAGCCAGTCTATCCTGAGTGCCACGCGGTCTCCAACCTTGACCCCGCTTACCTTAGAGCCAGCCTCTATGACCTCGCCCACGGTTTCATGGCCAAGATATTTTCTTGTTACACCTGGGAGTGCAGCTGGAAGGCATGTGGGGCTCATCTCCATGAAGATAAAATGGATGTCTGTACCACATAGGCCGCAACTCTTGTTCTTTACCTTGAGCCATCGCTGATTAGGGATCTGTGGCTCAGGTACATCAGAATATCTGGTTGGAGAAAATCTACCAAGTGCGGCATACTTATTGAGTTTCGAAGTCACATTCAGCATCGCGACCTTGATGATCTTGTTTTCAAAATATAATGCCTTCATATATCAACCCCTACTCTATGGAACATCTTGCAGCATCAATATCACCATAGATGATTAGCCCCTTGTAATTCCATTTAAACGTCTATACATCGACTTGTTATTGTTATATATCTTTATAAATTCCTTGAATAATTCATCATATATTCTTCTGTTTTCCTGATTTGGATGGTATACGTTTGAGTATTGAGTCAACCCTGGAATATCATCGAATGTAATGTAGTTTAACCCAGCAGATGCAATCAATGCAGCGCCACGTGCATTTGCTTGCATAGGGTCTTTTACCTGCCTGATCGTCCTATCCATAACATCTGCAAAGATTTGACACCATACATCAGATTTGGCGCCACCCCCTATAATATTCACCTCATCCATCTTTTTACTAATAAACCTCTCGACATATCTTAGGCTCCACCGGGTATTGTATGCTACACCCTCAAAAAATGCCCGGATGATTTGGTCAATATTCGTAGTCATAGACATATTATAGATCCCTGCCCTTAATGTATTATCATCAACCGGCGTCCTCTCGCCATTAAGCCATGGGGCAAAGATCAACTTATTACTTCCAGCGGGCACCTGGCTGGCAATCTCATCTAATCTTTCATACACATCTGGTGGAGAGGCTTCAGGTCTCAATTTGTTTTTGGGATAAATAACATTATCTACTAAAAATGATACGACCCCTCCTGCAATATCCTGTTCATTTATACATTGATACCTGCCAGGAATTGCCGCGGGGAGTGTTGCAATAGAGTGAAGGGCATCTGTCTTTTTAAATGGCACAATACATTCGACCCAGGATGAGGTGCCGATATAGATATGTCCTTCAAAATCCCTTACTGCTCCAGATCCAACAAGGGCAGCCTCATGATCAGCAGCACCCATGACCACCTTTACATCTGGACTTAAACCAATCTCATCTGCTACATCCCTAGATATAGTCCCTAAGATATCAACGGATGATCTTAGAGGCGGTAATTTAGCCCTATCGATATTCAACTTTTTTATCAATTTGTCATCATAGGAAATGTTATTGATATCCCTTATATTAGTGACCCAATATAATATTGTGGAATCATAAGAACCTGCAAATCTCCCTGTTAACCTTAGGTTCAGATAATCCTTACTTTCCAAAAACATGTATGCCTTTTCATATATCTTGGGGTACTCATATTTCACAAATAGGATATGTGCAATATCATCCTTTCCAGATAAGGCAGGTCCCCCTGCTGTCTTAGAAATCCATGTCAAAAGATTAAATATATTATAACCTAGAATACTAGGGAACCCACCCATCACCTTCTTAATATATGGGGCCCCTCGTGAATCCATCCATGTAAGAGAATTCATCAAGTGATGGCCATTGGAGTCTACAACTACAGTGCTAGACATCGTACTCGAGACACATACTGCAATAATATCCTTAGAGGAAACAATGCCCTTTTTGATCAATCGTCTTGATGCCTTGACCAGGGCATTCCACCAATCATCAGGGTCTTGTTCTGCACCGCCCTTTGGTAAAAAATATATTGGTGTCTTCTCGGTTTCGAAATCTAAGATATCTCCATATATAGAGACTATTGCTGCCTTAACCCCAGATGTCCCATGATCGATTGCCAGTATATATTT
>CAZVAH010000285.1:0-2749 GCA_964625035.1 uncultured Bacteriovoracaceae bacterium
ATCAGGGGCCAGTTTTCAGGGATGGATGTTTTTCTCATCCCGAGAATATTTTCATCCTTCGTTGTGAGCGCAAAGCGCACATGCGGGTTTATATAAAAAAGTTTTGATTTTGCTGGGTTAAGATTTATTATGGGGGAAACATGAAGGAGATACAGGTAGGACATTCTTGGATAAAGATTATTGTTGGGGACATAACAAAACAGGATACAGATGCAGTTGTGAATGCTGCAAATAAGCAACTGGCTCCGGGTGGAGGTGTTGCAGGTGCTATTCATGGGACTGCCGGGCCGGGCCTATGGGAAGAGTGTTCAAAGTTAGGAGGATGTGAGACAGGCCAGGCCAAGATAAGCGGTGCATACAATTTACCCAATAAGTATGTAATTCATACAGTTGGGCCTGTCTATAGCGGGTCTGAAGATGATCCAAGGCTGCTTAGATCCTGCTATATAAACTGCCTTAAGCTTGCAGATGAGAACAATATATCTTCTATTTCATTTCCAGCCCTCAGTACAGGTATCTTTGGTTATCCAATAGATGCTGCAGCCCAGGGTGCTTTAAAGGTCATAATGGATTACCTAAGCCGTGATACAAAGATAGATGTGGTTCGTATGGTGCTTTATGATAAGGCAGCCTATGATGCCCATTTGAGGGCTTTGGATGCCATTAATGCTGGTGTTGATTTAACTTAAAACATGTCTGTTGTCGCTGTAATCCCTGTAAGGTATAGCTCTAAACGTTTCCCGGGCAAGCCACTTATAGATATTGCTGGCAAGCCCATGATTCGCAGGGTCTATGAACAGGCCCTTTTATGCAAGGGGATCGACCATGTAGTAGTAGCCACAGATGATGCCCGGATCTTGGGCGCAGTAAATACATTTGGTGGAAACGCCATTATGACCAATCCAGAGTGCAAATCCGGGACCGATAGGGTGGCCCAGACGGTTAAATCCATCCATCAGGTTCGGCCAGGGCGGAAAGGGCAGGCAGAGATCATCATCAATATTCAGGGGGATCAGCTGATCTTTGATCCTGCTGCTATAACAGATATGATTCTTGCGCTAGACAGTGGCTGCCCTATGGCCACTATTGCGACCAAGGCATCTCTTAAGGACATGGAAGATCGCGATGCGGTAAAGGTTGTATGCAATGAAAAGGGTAATGCCCTGTATTTTTCCAGGGCACCTATACCATATCTTAGAAATCATGGGTTTTATACCCCTTTAAAACATATAGGTATCTATGGGTTTTGCAAAGATACCCTTGAGCATATTACTAGGCTTAAGCCTTCCCCGCTTGAAAAAAGCGAATCCTTAGAACAGCTTCGGGCACTTGAAAATGGTATCCCCATAAAGGTCATTGTATCAGGGGGCGAGTTTTTCGAGATAAATACCCCTGAAGATCATGCAATATTGTTAAGTAGATGGCAAGGTTAATCTTATTTCTCTACAGAGTGGCCTTCAATATCGCGATATGGCCTGCATGTCTATATCTTTTCAGACATCCGAATTTTAAAGGCACCATAGCTGTCCGCTTTGGACGAGGCTTACCTGAAATCCCTGAAGATAGGAAGGTACTATGGTTCCATGCTTCATCTGTAGGTGAGGTAAAGGCTGTGTCTGGCCTCATAGAAAGGATGAAAAAAGATAGAGAGAACCTGTTTATATGCCTTACTGTGGGTACTGCAACAGGAAGGGATGTGGCAGCAGGGATAAAGGGTGTGGATTTGATAATACCCTTCCCCTTTGATCTCAAATGGGTGATGAGCCGTTATATGGATTGGTTATCGCCAGAGGCGCTTATCGTTGTCGAGACAGAAGTTTGGCCTAATCTTATAATGGTAGCAAAGGATAAAGGCGTCCATGTCATATTTGTAAATGCCCGTATGAGTAAAGGTGCATTTGATAGATATGCCAAGGTGTCTACATTTATGAAAATGGCACTTAATAATACCCATGTATTCTCAATTACCCACGAAGACGCCGCACGTTTTTCTGCCCTTGGGGCAGGCGACGTAAAGGTGGTGGGCAATCTCAAACTTGATTCAATGAAGTTGCCCGAGCTTGCCAGAAGAGAACCCTTAAAACAAAAGCTTGGCATTTTGGATAGGCCTGTGTTTATTGCGGGCAGCATAAGGGAAGGAGAAGAGAGGTATGTGGTAGACGCTATAAAGTATGCTTCTTTAAGGATTCCACGGCTTTTCTCCATAGTTGCACCAAGACATCCGGATAGGGTGGGTTATATAATGGACATGATAGGGGCCTTCAATATAAGGGGCGATCTCAAAAGTAGTGGAAATGTTGATGTAGATCTTGTCGTCGTGGATACCTTTGGAGAGCTTTTTGATATCTATGGTATATCTGATGTGGCATTTGTTGGAGGTAGTCTTATAGACCTTGGAGGGCAGAACATCTTGGAGCCTGTGGCATGGGGTGTCCCAACAATCCACGGTGCGTATATGGATAATTTCATATGGGCAGTTGATGCTGTGGATGGTTTTACCATACAGGTAGACAATCCCGATGAGTTGGGCAGGGTAGTGTGTAAGGTATTTGATAATATAGATAGTTACAGAGATATGGCTATTAAGGCAAGGAAGTGTCTTAGAAAGGCTTCTGGTGTTACAGATCAGTACATGGATGTCCTGAGTCGTTATTTCAGGTAGCCTTTGTATGAAAACAGTGAACAGTGAACAGGCTGTTGCCCAAAGAAATCCTTTTGAGCGGACATTTAAACGTTTTTTGCAAATACA
>CAZVAH010000286.1:0-2739 GCA_964625035.1 uncultured Bacteriovoracaceae bacterium
GAGAGATCCTCTCATAGTATTTGCAGGTGGACATTTAACGCAGGTAAAGGAGGTTTTGTGCCTGCAGACATGAGGCCTGAATGGGATTCAAACAATCTTGATACTGTTGGTATGATTCGCCTTGTAAAGGAAAAGATTATACCAAGGCTGCCTGATGATATTGAGATCGGTATAGAGATGCACTATGATTATGAATTTAATGAGAAAAATGCCCTGGAGATAGCTGATACATTGTTGGATGCAAAGATATCTCTGGCAATGATCACACCTGGCGCACATGCCCACTTTGCCTATGGAGGTATAGCCTCTCTAGATCAGAACGAAAGGAGAAGGGCGGAAGAATTTGCACAAAAGACCGTGGAACTCGCATATGGCCCTTTAAGAAAGGCCTGGCACAAAGGCCATCAAAAGACGCCAACATTTGTTATATGGAATGGATCGTTTGGCTATGACCTTGCTACAATAGGGATCATGAAGATGTATCAGAATCTTAAAGAGAGCATAGCAGGATTATGCAAATATGAAAAAGGGCTGGGCGCTAAACTCTATATAGCAATAGAGCCAAAACCAAATGAAGGCCATCCTGCAATGCTGATCCCCACAGTTGCAAGCGCATTGCTATTGTGGAGAAGGCTCGAAGATGAGTTTTGTATTCCTATAGATAAAAAAGGGGTAAATAAAGAATTTGGACATTCAGAGATGATTGGGCTTGACCATGTATATGATACGGTTGAGGAATTGGATAGCCAAGGGGTGGTGCATATGCATCTGAACAGCCAGGGTTATAATGATGGCATTATCCTGGGCGGACCCGGGAAATATGACATAGATCACGGGGCCAGGATAAATGGCATGAATATAGCCATAGCAGGCTTGATACAACAAGCCCAATATAATCGCTGGAAGGGACATGACATGCAGGTAAGACCATATGACAACGAGGAGCAAGGCATTGACAGGGTGATAAGAAGCATATTGAGCTGGGAAGCATGTGAAAAGTCAGCTCAAGAATTGGACAATAGACAATTAATGACATATCTTGAGACAAGGCAAACTGCCAAGGCAGAGGACATGATGAGGCAAGCTGTGGTAAAGGCACAGCAATACTTTGATCAAATGTATAAATGAATAAACAAAGGAGGGTAAGCAATGGACAATTGGGTCTGGTGGAAACATGGAGTAATCTATCAAATATATCCGAGGAGCTTTTATGATTCAACTGGAGACGGCATAGGGGATATCAACGGGATTATAGAAAAACTTGATTATCTATCCGAACTTGGGGTAGATGGGGTCTGGCTCTCTCCTGTAAACAAATCCCCGATGTATGATTTTGGATATGATATAAGCGATTACAGAGAAATCGATCCTGTCTTCGGGACCCTGGCAGACTACGAGAGGCTATTAGAAGAAGCGCATAAACGTGGAATCAAGATCATAATGGATCTTGTTATAAACTATACCTCCCATCTGCATCCATGGTTTATAGAATCCCGGTCTTCACGAGATAATCCAAAGAGGGACTGGTATATCTGGCACGACGGGAAAAATGGCAGACCTCCCAACAACTGGAAGGGTATCTTTGGGGGAGGAGCATGGGAAATGGATGAAAAAACAGAGCAATTCTATATGCATTCATTCTTAAAAGAGATGCCTGATGTGAACTGGAGAAATAAGGAATTAAAGAATGCAATGTTCGACATGATCAAATACTGGCTTGACAAGGGCGTAGACGGATTCAGGCTTGATGTGGTAAATTTATATATTAAGGATGATAAATTCAGGAATAATCCCTTCACTATAGGCCCAACCCCCAGACCTTATGATATGCAAAAGCACATATATGACAAGAACAGGCCAGAGATCCATGACATATTGAGGGAGTTTAGAAAGATATTAGATTCTTACAGTGACAAGATGAGTGTTGGGGAAATATTTGTAGAACCTGCTGACCCCAAGATCTCGCAGGGCTACCTTGGAGATGGTGAGGATGAACTCCACCTGGCATTTGATTTTGGTTTGATTATTACAAAAAGCAGCGCAAGACTCTTAAAATGGGGTGCAAAAAGATTTTTAGACGTCATTGAGAAAAGGAACTCTTTCATCCCGGAAAAGGGCTGGCCATGCAACGTCTTATCAAATCATGACAACTCAAGGAGTATCAGCCGTTTTAAGGGTGGAAAGGATGCAGTAAAAAGGGCAAAGGTGACTTCCACTATGCTACTGACCCTTAAGGGAACCCCTTTTGTCTATTATGGCGAAGAGATCGGGATGAGAGATGGGAAGATGAAAAGGAAGGACATAATGGACCCTATGGGCAAAAAATACTGGCCTCTCTATATGGGGAGAGATCCGGAGAGGACACCAATGCAGTGGTCTCCTGATGAAAATGCAGGTTTTACGAAAGGCAGGCCATGGCTGCCTGTCAACAATGATTTTCATCATGTGAATGTAGAGACCGAATCTCAAGATCCAGACTCCCTGCTTAATCTGAATAAGAGGCTCATTTCATTAAGGAAAGAAAAAGATGCCCTGAATAGAGGAGAATGGTATTCAGCCAAGGATGCCAGTGACGATGTAATGGCCTATTATAGAGTCAAAGGAGATCAGAAGATACTTGCCGTCTTAAATTTTTCTAATTCAGTAAGGCCACTGAAGATTGATGACCAGGGGGTGTGGAAGAATATCTTCTCAACTCATAAACCTGTAGGAGATACACTTAAGAATATAGACTTTACG
>CAZVAH010000287.1:0-2736 GCA_964625035.1 uncultured Bacteriovoracaceae bacterium
CTAATGCACTTGCCAGAAGTAATTCTGCATCGAGTCTAGGGGTGTCCATCCCCTTGTCACTAAGATATCTTTTGGCCCAGGCAAGTATTGACCTAATGGTCCATGTCTGCATCAGGAGCTTGGCTTCCCTATATCCTCAGTATTAAAATGGGAGGTAAGTGCCTCTATAAGCTCCTCAATTTCACCTTCGAGGATTGCTGGAAGTCTATGGAGAGTTAGTTTTATCCGATGATCAGTGACCCTGCCTTGAGGAAAATTGTATGTCCTTATCCTCTCGCTCCGATCACCAGTGCCTACTTGTGAACGCCTCTTGGATGCAATCTCCTCATGCTGCTCCTCCCTGAATTTCTGGAGAAGTCTGGATCTCAAGATCCTCATGGCCTTTGATTTGTTTTTATACTGTGATTTCTCGTCCTGGCATGAGACTGTTATTCCCGTAGGTAAATGAGTGATGCGCACTGCAGAATCTGTCTTATTGACATGTTGCCCACCATGGCCAGAAGCCCTGAATGTATCAATCCTTAGATCTTTTGGATCTATATCAACATCTACATCGCTTGCCTCCGGGAGAACAGCAACGGTCACTGTAGATGTATGAATTCTACCCCCTGCCTCAGTAACTGGAACCCTTTGTACCCTATGGACACCACTTTCATACTCGAGCCTGGAGAATGCGCCCTTGCCTTTTACCACAGCAATAACCTCTTTAATCCCACCAATCTCTGTGGCATTTATATTTAACATCTCCATTTTCCAGCCCATTGATTCGGCATAGCGCGAATACATTCGGAAAAGATCTGCAGCAAACAGGCCAGCTTCATCACCTCCTGTTCCTGCCCGGATTTCTAGTATCACATCTCTTTTGGCATCAGGATCCTTTGGTAAAAAGATCTCTTTTATCTCTTGCTCTAGGACATCCTGCTCTCTTTTTAATCTTACCAGCTCTTCCTTGACAAACTCCCTCACCTGCGGGTCAGGGTCATCTAACATTGATTCATGTTCCTGGAATTCTAAAATGATCTTCTTGAGCTTCTTATATGGTTCTATAACTGTCTCCAGGCTAGAATGCTCCTTGGCGACTTCTTTGTATCTACTGGGATCTTTTAACAGATCGGGCTGTGCCAAAAATCCTGATAATTCGTGATAGCGGGCCTCAAGAGATTCGAGTTTGTCTAACATATTTTGGTGTTATTTCTTTTTCTTGCCTTTATTTAAGTAGTCTCCATACTTCCTGCGGAACAACTCTGCCTTGCCTGCTGTTGCAGTAAACCTCTGCTGCCCCGTATAGAACGGATGACATGCGCTACATATCTCTATCCTGATATCCTTTTTTGTAGATCGTGTCTTTACTACATTTCCGCATGCGCAAGTAATCGTGGTATCAAAATACTCTGGATGTATTCCCCTTTTCATTACCTATCTCCTTGATCATTTATTCATCGACTCTAAGAAATCTCTATTATTATCAGTCTTGCCAAGTTTGTCCAGTAAAAATTCTATGCTGTCTACGGGATTTAGGGGGCTGAGCAACTTTCTAAGTATCCATATACGATTCAATGAATCAGAGGGCAATAGCAATTCCTCCTTTCTTGTGCCGGATCGACTTATATCCATGGCAGGGAATATCCTTCTTTCCATCATAGTGCGATCAAGGTGTATCTCCAAGTTGCCTGTGCCCTTGAATTCTTCATATATAACCTCATCCATACGAGAACCTGTATCTATCAGGGCCGTAGCTATTATGGTGAGACTTCCACCTTCCTCTATGTTTCTTGCTGTCCCGAAAAAGCGTTTGGGCTTCTGAAGCGCATTCGCATCCAACCCCCCTGAGAGCAGTTTCCCGGATGGGGGGCATACTGTATTATGAGCCCTAGCAAGCCTTGTCAATGAATCCAGTAAGATGACCACATCTCTTTTATGCTCAATAAGGCGTTTGGCCTTTTCAACCACCATCTTTGCTACCTGTACATGCCTGGATGCAGGCTCATCAAAGGTAGAAGAGATTACGGCTCCTTGTACAGAGCGCCTCATATCTGTAACCTCTTCCGGTCTTTCATCTATAAGCAAGACCATCAGTATTACATCAGGATGATTGGCTGTAATGCTGTTGGCAACACTCTGAAGCATCATGGTTTTTCCTGCCTTTGGGGGAGATACTATCAATCCCCTTTGACCCTCTCCAATCGGGGCAAGGAGATCTAATGTCCTTCCAGTAAGGTTATCCGTGACAGTCTCCAGCGTGAATTTCTTCATGGGGTACAAGGGGGTCAGGTTGTCAAACTGAACCCTATGCTTGGCCGCATCTGGGGATTCAAAATTTATGGTTTCAAGCTTGAGCAATGCAAAATAGCGTTCATTATCCTTTGGAGGTCTTATCTGACCTTTCACAGTATCGCCTATCTTAAGGTTGAATCTGCGAATCTGTGATGGTGACACATATATATCGTCGGGCCCAGGCAGATAATTATAATCAGCAGACCTCAAAAAACCAAACCAATCTGGTAAGACCTCTAAGACGCCTTCTCCTGTTATATACCCTTCTTTCTCCGCTTCTGCCTGAAGTATAGCAAATATCAATTCCTGAAGTGTCATGGTCGCAGCACTTTCTATCTTCAAGTCATTTGCGGCCTCTAGTAAATCCTTGGGACTCAACTTTTTTAGTTCTTCTATGTTCATATCTTTCCTCTCGGTCTATAATGAAATGAGTTTTAAGAAACAAATAGGATTACTTTATTC
>CAZVAH010000288.1:0-2728 GCA_964625035.1 uncultured Bacteriovoracaceae bacterium
GTTCTATCCTGGATATAGCCTCTTTAAGATCGATGCGACCCTCATATAATGCCTTCCCGGTTATTGCACCCATAAGATGCGGGATGTTATTAAGGGCTACAAGATCTTCTATGGTTGATACCCCGCCAGATGCCACAACCGGTATATTTACCTTCCTCGCTAAAGAAGCAGTAGCGTCTATATTTGGGCCAGTAAGCATTCCATCTCTTTTAATATCTGTATACACAATAAATGCCGGGCGTGCCTCTTCGTAATCCCTGGCAAGGTCTATTACATCTACATCTGCAATATCCTGCCATCCATGGATAGCCACCTTGCCACCTATTGCATCTATTCCAATGGCTACCCTGCCAGGAAATCTTTCTATAATCTTTTTTGCTCCTTTTCGATCCTCTACTACCATGGTTCCTAATATTATGAATGTAGCACCAAGATCAATCAGGCGGGCCGCGTCTTCTTCAGACCTGATGCCACCACCAACCTCTATATCTACATCCACCAGGTTACAAATAGCCCCTATCACAGATATGTTAACGCCTTTACCCTGAACAGAACCGTCTA
The DNA here is from genome assembly GCA_964625035.1 of uncultured Bacteriovoracaceae bacterium. GTDB lineage: Bacteria > Desulfobacterota > Desulfomonilia > UBA1062 > UBA1062 > JAGGYK01. Next base: position 562 of record CAZVAH010000288.1, read on the forward strand.
GATCTACAATATGTATACGCTTAGCCCCTGCTTCTTGCCATGCCTTTGCTACATCTGCCGGATCCCGGTTATAAAGCGTTACCCTGTCGAAAGCACCTTGCTGTAATCTAACAACCTGAGAATTATGCAGATCTATAGCAGGTATTACTAACACAGATCATTCCTTTACTTATATTGTGTGATTCCCCAGCTTTTGAATAAAGTAGAATACCTGAGTATGTATCTTTTGTTATCACGTGTCTTTACCCTGAAATACTCCATAGGATACCAACTGGGATCTCTATATGCCTCACGCCACTGCTGCTCAATCTCTGCTATCTCCGCAATCTTACCCTCAATCTCTATATATCTTGGCCTCCCGGGACTCATCCCTTCATCCCTGGTTTTCACCCTCACATGTTCAAATTTCATAGGGTTGCCTTTGTAGATGGGATGTCCTCGCCGACAATTCTTACTGCTTCTTTCAGTGCCCTTGCAAAGGCCTTAAAACACGCCTCTACGAGGTGATGTTTATTCCCTGATGAGCAAACCGTTATATGCAGGTTAATACCTGCCTTAAAGGCTACAGACTTAAAAAATTCCGGCAGAAGCTCAAGATCAAAGTCTCCCACCTTGCCATGAAAGAAATCCTCCCCATGTATCTGGAAGAAAGGCCTGCCGGATAAATCCATACATACCTCAACCAGGGCCTCATCCATGGGTATCTTTGCAAAGCCATATCTTTCGATACCACGTTTTTCTCCCAGGGCACCCTTTAGTGCACGTCCCAGCACAATACCTATATCCTCTGTTATATGGTGGAGGTCTATATGAGTATCACCCTTTGCCTTTACATTAAGGCCTATGCCAGAATGCATAGAAAGAAGTTCTAACATATGCTCTAAAAAACCGGCAGGGATATCTATCTCATACCCCTTGCTATCCAGATTTAGCTCTATACTCACATCAGTCTCTTTTGTTTGTCTTGTAAGGGATGCATTTCTCATCACTGTATTCTCCTTATCTCTTTCTTAAACACATCTATGGCCTTTTTTATACTAGAAATATCCGGAGATCCACCCTGAGCAAACAGGGCTTTGCCCCCTCCTCTTCCATCCACGGCGTCACACACGCCTTTCATAAGCCTGCCTGCATCGATCTTCTTGCCCAGATCCTTGGTGACCATAATCATGAAGGTGGCGCTGCCCCTGGCAGGAGAAGCAAGGAATATCACCCCTTGGCCGATCCCCTCCTTTATCCTGTCGCCCACCTCTCTCATCTGGGCAATATTTTCTACCTGAATCTCTTTTATTACAACATTTAATCCATCTGTTGAAAATCTTTCTTCGCCGCTTCCTCCAGTAGATCCAGTAGCAAGCTCCAGATTAAGATCTTTTATCTTTAGCTCCTGATCCTTGATCTTTTCCTGCATGGTCACAATACGGTCCATGAGCTCTGCTGGTGCGCATCTCAACTGCTCTGCCATTTTAGACACTATGCCAGAAAGCCCCCTGAAATGCTGCAAGGACTGCATGCCGGCAAATGCCTCTATCCTTCTCAGCCCTGCTGATATACTTGACTCTGATATAATCTCCACCATCCCTATCTCGCCTGTGGAGCGACAATGGGTCCCCCCGCACAGCTCTACAGAGACCATATCCCCCACGGTAACGACCCGCACCTCATCACCATACTTCTCGCTGAAAAGTGCCATTGCACCCATTTGGAAGGCCTTTTCCTTTGACATGATCTCGGTATTTATGGGCAGGTCTTCAAGCACATACTGGTTCACTTTTACTTCAATCTTTTCCATCTCCTCACCGCTCAGGTGGGCAAAGTGGGTAAAGTCAAACCTGACCCTTTTATCCGTAACGAGCGATCCAGACTGGTGAACATGATCACCGAGCACATCCCTGAGCGACTTTTGAAGCAGATGGGTGGCGCTGTGATGCCGCATGATACTGCGACGTCTGTTGCTGTCTACCATAAGGTGCACATCCTGGTCTATCTTTAAAGTTCCCTTTTTCACCTTGACTTTGTGCATGATGATGCCTGAAGCCGTCTTTGTGGTATCGAGAACCTCGGCCTCTATTCCTTTGGCCTCTATAATCCCGGTATCACCAACCTGACCTCCGGATTCGCCGTAAAACGGCGTGATATCGGTGATTACAATGGCCTCCTGCCCTTC
>CAZVAH010000289.1:0-2716 GCA_964625035.1 uncultured Bacteriovoracaceae bacterium
CTGCCCATATACTTGAAGATCTCGCACAGAGTATGTTAGAAAGGGTAAGGTAAAAATGGACATCTTATCCAAAATCTCTTCGCCAGAGGATTTAAAGACTCTTAGTGTATCAGATTTAGAGATTCTTGCTAAAGAGGTAAGGGCTTTCATCTTAAGCGAGGTAAGCCGAACAGGAGGTCATCTTGCTTCTAGTCTAGGTGTTGTGGAGATGACTATAGCCCTGCATTATGTATTCAATACGCCCTTTGATAAGATACTCTGGGATGTTGGGCATCAAAGCTATGCGCACAAGATACTCACTGGAAGAAGAGATCAATTTTCTACCCTGAGACAACTAGGAGGACTTCACCCCTTTATTAACCCAAAGGAAAGTCCTTATGATGCCTTTGTTTCAGGACATGCAGGTAATGCCATCTCAGCCGCAAGCGGCCTGTGTGAGGCCATAAAAAAGTCAGGATCAGAAAACAAAGTACTAGCTGTAGTAGGAGATGGGTCTCTCTCCACTGGTCTTGCACTCGAAGCCTTAAACTTTGTCGGAGAGAAAAAACAAGATCTGATCGTGGTATTAAACGATAATAAGGTGTCCATATCAAAGACGGTAGGGGCCATAGCAGATTATCTAAGCAGGGTTATGACATCAAAGGCTGTAAGGGATATCAAAGAAGGTATAAAGCCGACCCTGAGAGATTTACCTGTAGTAGGTGGAAGGCTATTCAGGGTGGCAAAATTCATAGAAGGTAACCTTAAAGGGATAGTGGCTCCAGCCATGCTGTTTGAAAAGCTGGGGTTTCGCTGTGTTGGCCCCATAGATGGACATAGCATACCACATTTAGTAGAGGCCTTCGAAAATATATCAAGGATGAAAGGCCCTCTGCTTATACATGTACTTACCCAAAAGGGGTATGGGTATACGCCTGCATTGGAAGACCCTGAACACTTTCATGGCATAGGCAAATTTGATCTGGAAAATGGTGAGGTTGCAACAACAGATAACCATCCTACTTACAGTGATGTGTTTGGAGAGACACTGATATATCTGGCAAAGCGTGACCCCAGGATTGTTGCAATCACCGCTGCCATGACTAGTGGCACTGGGCTAAAGCCCTTTGCCAAAGAATTCCCTGATAGATTTTTTGATGTAGGGATTGCAGAGGGTCATGCAGTAACCATGGCTGCCGGGATGGCAGTAAGCGGTCTGCGTCCTGTTGTGGCTATATACTCCACATTTTTACAGCGCAGCTATGACGAGATTATACATGATGTGGCCCTGCAAAATGCCCCTGTTATATTTGCCATTGATCGTGCCGGGATAGTGGGTCCTGATGGTGCCACACACCATGGTATGTTTGATATAGCCTTTCTAAGGAGCATACCTAATATAACACTCATGATACCCAGAGATCACATTATGCTCGGCAAGATGCTAGAGCGCGCGCTCAAGATGCATGGCCCTGTTGCCATTAGATACCCAAGGGAAGCTGTGGTAGAAAAACCCTTAAAATACAAGGGCTTAAAAAAAGGTAAGGCAGAAGTCTTAAAGACAGGATCAAAGGCAGTTGTGTTTTCTGCAGGGCCTTTATGTTACACAGCGCTAAAGGCAGCTAATATGATGGATGTGGCCATTGTAGACCTTGTGTATGCCAAGCCCATAGATTCTTCTACCATAAGGGCTATGGTAAGAAAGTGCAAAGGAAGATTTCTTGTAGTTGAGGAAGGCTCAGCCAAGGGCGGTGTGGGTAGTGCAATACTAGAAATCTTAAAAGATATCGATATGCCTCTCAAATTCAGGCTTTTAGGGGCCCCTGATAGGTTTATAGAGCATGGTTCTACCGATCAGCTAAAAAAAATTGTAGGGCTTGATGCTGACAGAATAAGAAGGGCTATAAAACAGATCATATGAAGGGCCGACTTGATAATCTGCTTGTAGAAAAGGGGATAGCAGAAACAAGATCAAAGGCTGTAGCCCTTATCATGGCAGGCAATGTGACAGTAAATGGTAGAGTTATCACAAAGGCAGGCACCCCAATTGATTTAGAATCCACTATAACATTAAAAGATACATTCCCATATGTAGGTAGGGGTGCCCTAAAATTGGAGGCAGCCTTGGATTTTTTTAAAGTAGATCCAAGGGATAAGATTGCCATTGATATAGGGGCTTCCACAGGGGGGTTTGTAGATGTACTTCTTAAAAGAGGTGCATTAAGGGTATATGCAGTGGATGTGGGCCATTCTCAACTCCACTGGAAGCTCAGGAATAATAAACGGGTTATAAATTTGGAAGGCATGAATGCCAGAACACTTGATAAGACATTGATACCTGAGTTATGTGATATAGCGACATTTGATGTATCCTTTATATCACTAAAACTTGTAATACCCCCTGTACTTGAAGTATTACAATCAAGTTCAGATATTATTGCACTTATAAAACCACAATTCGAGGCTGGAAGGGAGTATGTTCAAAGAGGGGGGATCGTAAAGGATGAGGGAGTAATTTTACAGGTTATCTCAGATATGAAAGGGTTTTTGATAGATAAAGGTCTTTATGTTTCGGGGGTTATACCATCACCCATAAAAGGTGCCAAGGGCAATCAGGAATACCTTATCCATGGTGTTTATATGAAAAGTGAACAGTGAATAGATTTATTCCTAGATGATGTCCGGAGTACATTTGTATGAAAATAGGGGTCAGGGATCAGGGGCCAGTTTTCAGGGA
>CAZVAH010000290.1:0-2713 GCA_964625035.1 uncultured Bacteriovoracaceae bacterium
ACAATAAACAGTTCAGGTTCATTTAAGAGTTCAAAGAAGCCATCCTTCATTATCATCTCTACAAAGGTTTTTTGCAGATTATCTGCATGTTCAAATATGATATTGTACCCATCCCTTCCTATAATCTTCAAGGCTGCCCATGGTTTCAGGCAGGAAAATGGCCTTGATCCTTCTATAGTAAATCTCCCCTGGTCTACAGATCCCTTTCTTATAATATAATCAGATGTATGATAAAGATACAAGGAATCGCGTACATTCTTGAAGAGGCAAATGCCCATGGAGCTAGGTGAATAGAGGAGCTTATGCGCATCAAGACTTACAGTATCAGCCTTTTCTATACCCTTTAGGAGATCTTTTCCTCTCTTTTTAAGTAAGATCCCACCACCCCATGCTGCGTCTACATGATAGTGTGTATCTAGTTCGTCAGCAATGTCAGCAAGGGTGTCAAGTGGATCGATATTGCCTGTCTCTGTAGTGCCTGCTATACCAATCAATGCGATAATCTTTGTAGGTAGCCCCTCTTCCTTATCCTCTTTCTTGATCTTATCTATAGTTCTCCACAGCTTATCTGTATTCATTTTGTTTGTGTATGGATCTACAGGTACATACACTACATTTTGTTCGCCTATACCCAGAATGGTCCCTGACTTACATATGGAATAATGCCCGCGCTTTGAAACTAAAAAGATTCCTCTTCTGTAGCCATAGTATTTTAGTGCACTAATAATACCCTCTTCCCTTATGCCCTTGAATCTTTTTCCATCAGGTGGGAATGCCTTTGCCATGGCTAGAGACAGCGCTGTAAGGTTTGCTATGCTGCCGTTTGATGTGATATCCCCGAGGGCTATACAGTGGTTCTGTATGTTTGCTTTGTAAAATTCAGCTGATTTATTGAACACAAGTTTATGGATCCAGCATAAGAATTCCCTCTCTACAAAAGATGATGCCTTTGCGCTTTCTATCTTTACCTGATTCTGGTTCAGGCTTACAGAAATCATCTCCAGCAGCATCATAAAATAGGGGATGGCAGATGTCATATGCCCTATATAATAGGGGTTTGCTACCTTTACAGAATGCTTTATGATGTTATGTTTGATCTCATTGAGTACATCCTTTATAAGTACAGGTTTTTCAGGTACTTCTATATGGTTGAATATCTCACCCAATTCTTGCAAGGAGATAGACGAATGAATACCTCCTTTTTCCTTAAAGAAATCGTGGATCATATCCAGGAGATGGACACCGAATTCTATGAATCTATCTGGAATATCTGGCATTATAAATAGCTTTTTCAAGTATTCGGGAGATGACTCAATCTTTTTATGGATGATGTTATTGTCAAGCTTTAGAGACTCCACTTATAAGCCCCCTCTTTATATTTCGTCTATAGTGCTATATAACACAATTGAACATTAATGAAAAAGGAGAAAAGTAAACATCTTCTATGAGTAAGGTGATATATCTTGTGCCCACTCCAATAGGGAACCTTGAAGATATTACTTTAAGGGCCTTGCGTGTGTTAACGTCAGCAGATGTAATCCTCTGTGAGGATACAAGGCATACACTCAAACTATTAAACCACTTCGGTATAAGCAAGCGTTTGATATCCTGTGAGAAATTTAGTGAAGCACGCAGGGTCAAGGAGATCCTTCTGCTTTTAGATGAAGGAAAATCGGTTGCCATAGTAAGCAATGCAGGCACCCCTGGGATAAGTGATCCAGGTCTTAGGCTTGTCTCTATTGCACATGAAAGGGGCATCAAGGTAGAGGCCTTGCCAGGCCCATGTGCATTTGTAACTGCCGTATCAGGCTCTGGCCTTACAGGCCCAGTTCGCTTTATAGGGTTTTTCCCAAGAAAAAAGGGTCTTGCAAGAAAAGAGATAGCAAGGATGGCTGTATCTGAAGATACTACAATATTCTATGAGTCTCCTGGGAGGATCATAAAGACACTTACATATATATATGAGACTTTAGATGATCGCAGGGTTTGTATAGCAAGAGAACTTACAAAAATCTTTGAGGAATATATAATAGGGTCTATACCCGAGGTGATTGATCGATTGAAAGGCATGAACAATATAGGTGAGGTTACAGTTTTAGTTGATGGGGTACAAACAGATAAGTCTTTAGACTCTAAGATAATAGAGGACAGGGCGAGATTCTTGCTTAATGCTGGATATTCTAAGAAGGATGCCCTGGATGTCCTGGTTAAGGAGACCGGATCCAGTAGAAACAAGATCTATGAGATGTTACTTAAGATAACCAGTAAGAATAAGGGTTAATAGCCCGTGTGTTTCTTCTAAAGTAATTATGTACTTATGTCGATATGTGGGTTATATGGAGGGAAAAGGCAGTGAAGATTAATCCAGAGATAATAAATAATATACACATTATGAAGCAGGATCAGAAGGCGGATAAGAAGACAGAGGGTGTAGATAAACAACAGCAAAAGGCAGCTGATATAATTTCTTTAGAAAATAAACATGCCTCTAAATCCCATGTAGATAATGTAGATCAGGCAAAGACTCTTATGTCCAAGGTGTTAAAGGATTTGCCATCAAACACATCAGGACTATATGATTTAAACCTTCAACGCGCAATAAATCTCGTTCGATAGAAAAGTCCGTTCATAAAAATCAGTGAAGAGACTAAGACATAGAATATTGGGCATAGAACTTTTTTAACCTTTTCGCAAATAAAACCAATAAAACGAA
>CAZVAH010000291.1:0-2710 GCA_964625035.1 uncultured Bacteriovoracaceae bacterium
TACAGAAGTAGATGTTTTGGATGGAACACCTCTTCTTGATATAAAACCTTATGTCAAATACTTTGATGGCCGTGATAATGTTATTTCAGGTTGGGCAGATAAGCACTTTAAGAATGGAAATATTCCAGATGAGACCGTTATAAAATAGTGAGGATTAAGGTGTTATTTTCATCAGGCACAATTTCGGCAAAATAGAGGAGAATGATCGGCGATTAAAGGTAAGGAAACTCCACTACTTGTTTGTATTGATCTTTAAGGTTTTATAAAGCGGGCAGTAACCACTCATAACACTAGACATCAATGCACCACTTGCAACCAGTAACAGGCCGGCTATGCCACGGATCTTACCCTTCAGATAAAGTGCGATAATGGCAATAGCAACCAATGCTCTAATTATACGATCCACCATACCTACATTGTTTTCCATAATGCCCCCCAGTATTATTGTAACCTGCTGATCACTATAAACATCTGTAACTTTGTTGTCAATTAATAAATATGAGGTGTAAGAATTGGCCAACTCTGATCTGGAAACTCTCCCGTGCCCAAGGGTTCATTTCTGGATGGGCACTAAATAAGATTTGACCGGGGGTTTTTTCTCATGATAGAAGTTTATTATTGCAGATACATTTGTAATACTTGTGTATATTTTTCCAATCTGGAATTAGGAGTGCAGAGATGTCCAAACCATTTACAAATGAAGAGGCTACCATCTTTAAGCAACCAGTGGAGTTGTTGCAGAGACTCATTCGCTTCAACACAACCAATCCACCTGGAGATGAAGCAGGATGTATTACCTACATAGATAATCTGCTGAGGCAGGCAGGATTTAAGACTACTATCCTTGCCCGTGATCCCAGAAGGCCTAACCTAATTACCCGCCTGGCTGGACAGGGGAGTGCCCCCCCATTACTACTTTACGGGCATGTGGATGTAGTCACCACAGTAAACCAGACATGGAGACATCCTCCCTTCGAGGCCAGGGTAGTAGATGATTATGTTTGGGGCAGGGGTGCTCTTGATATGAAAGGAGGTGTGGCCATGATGCTGGCCGCCCTGTTACGCGCTAAGGCCGAAGGGATTACCTTGCCTGGCGATGTGATACTTGTCGTTGTGAGTGATGAGGAGGCCGGGGGCGATTATGGTGCAAGATATCTGGTTGAAAACCATGCGGATCTATTTAAAGGTATTCGTTATGCCATCGGGGAGTTTGGTGGCTTTACCCTCCATTTTGGTAGAAAAAGGTTATACCCTATTATGATCTCTGAAAAGCAGGTATGCTGGATAAAGATAATCTTGCGTGGACCAGGGGGACATGGTTCTTTACCTATTAGAGGCGGGGCAATGGCAAAACTGGCCCGGGTGCTCAGGCAGCTAGACAAACATCGCCTACCAGTGCATATCACGCCTGTTGCACGTCAGATGATCGAGAAAATGGCCTCGGTGATGCCACTACCTGTCAATCTTGTCCTACGTCTACTTTTCAATCCAAGGTTGACAGATATAGTGCTGGACCTTCTTGGAGATAGAGGCAAGGCCCTTTCCCCCCTGCTTCATAATACGGTGAGTCCTACCATTGTACATGCGAGTGATAAAATCAATGTTATACCGAGCGAGATTGCCATTGAACTGGATGGCCGCTTGCTTCCAGGATATAGCCCTGATGATCTAATGGCTGAGCTGAGACGAATTATTGGGAAAGAAGTGGAACTTGAACTCATTCGTTATGATCTTGGGCCAAATAAGCCAGATATGAGTATGTTCGATAAATTAGCAGACATCTTGCGTGAGGCTGACCCAGGATGTATACCAGGACCTCTTTTGCTTTCAGGGTGCTCAGATGCGCGCTTTTTCTCGAGGCTAGGTATCCAGACATACGGATTTACGCCAATGAAGCTACCTAAAGGATTTAATACTATGGAGTTTATTCATGGGGCTGATGAACGTATCCCTGTAGAGGCACTGACCTTTGGGACTGATGCAATATATAAACTCCTTGGGCGGTTCGGAAATAAATAGAGATATTATACAGCATGTGGACAAATGCTCTTTTTTGCTTAGCACCCATACACACCTAAGATATAAGAGTTAAAGGTTCTTAAGAGTAGGTAGATATATTTGCAATACTTAAGTATATATCTCTAAGTTGGAAGCATATCTATGATGCTTGCTTTAGTGTTTGGTGGTATCAATAAGATAAAGGGATTAATAGCTTATGGGAATACCTCTGCTAAATGAGATTATAATCATATTTGGGCTCTCTGTTGTTGTCCTCTATATATTCCACAAACTTCGGATACCGGTAATTGTAGGATTTATCCTGACAGGGATAATGGCAGGGCCTCATGGGCTTGGGTTGGTAAAGGCAGTTCATGAAGTTGAGACCTTGGCTGAGATAGGGATAGGGTTGTTGCTTTTTACCATCGGTATGGAGTTTTCATTCAAGAATCTGCTGCAAATCAGGAAAACACTCTTGATGGGCGGGGCTATCCAGGTACTATTGACCTTCATAGCGGGTTTTGCCACAGCCCTGAAATTCGGTCAGCCCTTTGGGGAGGCTGTATTTATAGGATTCCTTGTGTCCCTTAGCAGCACCGCCATTGTACTCAAATTATTCCAGGAAAGGGCTGAAATCGATAGCCCGCATGGGCGTACAGGTCTTGGCATCTTAATCTTTCAGGATATAATTGTTGTTCCGATGATGTTGTTG
>CAZVAH010000292.1:0-2705 GCA_964625035.1 uncultured Bacteriovoracaceae bacterium
CTTCGTCGCCCATACTCCTCGCAATGAATATGAAAGCAATTGTGCAAAGGTCTCAATTTATATCAGTTTCGTGTAATCTTCCGGCTCCATCACTTCAAAAAGCCCACAGCTCCGCCAGCCTGGGTGAACCCAGGAAACCTTTATACCAGTAATTGTCACCTACCCTTCACCTGATCTCTTCTAGTATTCGTCTTTAGTAAACCAAATCTTTATCACCGGGCCTTGTCAGATTCTTTGATGGTTTGGTTATAAATATTTATAAATCTTTTGGCAACACTACTCCAGGAGATTCTCTCTTTGAGCCATATCCTTTTTTGTTCAAGTGAGGATACAGGGGACTTGCCTGTTAAGGCCTTTATGATATTTTTCGCTAGGTTCTGGTGATCTTTAGCCTCAAATAGATAGCCATCTTTCCCATGGGTTATCCATGGTCTGTTTGCATCTATATCGGTTACCACGGGGATAAGCCCTGCTGACATGGCTTCAAGGAGTGATACAGAGGTGCCATCTGCCAAGGATGTGGAGACATACACTCGGGCATCCTCCATAAAATCAGGAATCTCTGAATTCGGTATCTTGCCAATAAATCCTAACCTGTCTGTTACACCTAACCTTTCTGCAAGATCCTTGAGATATATTTCTTCTGACCCAGCACCTAGTATTATAAAACGTGCATCAGGGATGGCCTCTAATACCAATGGTACAGCCCTAATTAGTGTCTCAATATTGTATATGGGCTCCAGGCTCCTGGTGGAGATCACTATATTATCTTTTTCTTTGCCTTTTACACCAAAGAATGAATCATCAACACCAAAGGGTATTACCTCAGCAGAGGCTAGCCCTTTACGATTTTTCATGGCATCTGAGACTACTGTCATCTTATCAGATAAGCCTAGAGCTACATCAAACAATATACGGGTAGGACCTTGCATGCCAATTCTTATATCCATACCTAATGCGCTGTTTACAACAGGAACCCTTGTTATAAGACCAGCGATTCCTGCAATCAACCCAGTAGGCACGATCCAGTTTCCATGTATGATATCTGGTCTTTCTTTTATAATTAGCCTTAAAGCATTCAAGATGCCTGATATCATATAGATCCCCATGGCAAAGACCGGGATCTTGCCTGATTGTCCAAGGGGTTTATTCCCGCTTGGGTACCAGAAGCGATAGACCCTCATTCCATCCGCCTCTTCAAATAAAGGGCTCTGCCTGAAGACCTTTGGGGTGAGCATAACAACGTCAACACCGATCCTTTTTAGCTCAAGGCAGAGTCTTTGTATGAATATACCACGATATGAACCCTTATAATCGGGATATCCATTGCTGATAATAAGCACCTTCATGGGATATAAGACCTTAATATACCACATGTATGTATTACCGCAACCATGTTTAATATTTTATCTTTGATGGCTCCACAAAAAAGTCGGATTCGGCAAATATATTCATTTCGACCACAGGAAGATTGCTTTTATTTTTCAGCAAGTTGCATAACAAAGATTTCTCACATTCGTTCGAAATGACAAGTTGGTGGAATTTTTTGCGAGACCGTCTATATTAGCCCTTGTATTATGTGCACAATGTCTATATGTCTTTTAATATTAAATAATGTGTAAAGGAGGTCTCAATGGGATGGAGAGATGATCAAGGAAGAAACGTGGCGGATATAGGCGCGCCAAGCCCTGAAGAAATCATCAATAAAATCCGGCAGTATTTTAAAGGTGGACCCTCTGGTATCATAGCTGTCATCGTCATCTTGCTCTTGCTCTGGTTAGGCTTTTCAACCGTGTATACCATCGGGGTGGATGAAGTTGGGGTAGTTCAACGCTTTGGCAAATATGTAAGGACCACTTCCCCTGGCCTTCATGTAAAGCTGCCCAGAGGGTTTGAGAAGTTGACAAAGGTAAAGGTTAAGTCTGTCTACACAGCAGAGTTTGGCTTCAGGACACTCAGGCCTGGCATCCAAACCCAATATGCCCCCAGCAAGAGATATCAAGATGAGTATCTCATGCTTACTGGCGATCTTAACTCTGCGGTCGTACCATGGATTGTCCAGTTTAGGATTGGTGACCCATATAAATACCTCTTTAAGGTCAGAGATGTTGAGAAGACACTTCATGACCTCTCTGAGGCAGCAATGCGCCAGGTAGTAGGTGACAGAAGCATAACCGAGGTGATCAATAAAAGAAAAGAGCTCTCTGACAGGACCAAGGTATTGTTGCAAGAGGCACTCAATGATGCTGAGACAGGTATTAGCCTCGTGGCCGTGGAATTGAAGAGGACAAATGTCCCCGAGGAAGTACAGCCCTCTTTTAATGAGGTGAACCAGGCTACCCAGGAAAAGGAAAAGCTTATCTATCAGGCAAGAGAGGCATATAATAAGGCTATTCCAAGGGCAAAAGGTGAGGCTGAAAAGACGATCAGAGAGGCTGAGGGGTATGCATTAGACCGCGTAAACAGGGCCAAGGGCGATGCCAACCGGTTCATAGCCATCTATAGTGAATATAAGGTGGCAAAAGACGTAACCAGGAGGCGAATGTACTTAGAGGCAATGAATGATGTGATGCCAAAACTCGGTAACAAGTATATCGTCGATCCTGAGCAAAAAGGATTTCTGCCATTTCTAAACCTCGACAAAAAGGGGAAAGACAATGAATAAATTGATAACACTAGTAATAATCGTCATAATTGCCTTGATA
>CAZVAH010000293.1:0-2695 GCA_964625035.1 uncultured Bacteriovoracaceae bacterium
GGGTGTATGGAGATTGTCTCTTCACCCTTGCCTACAACTGCATGGATGGTGCCCTGGATACACGTGGCATTTGAGAATGCATCTGCTGTAGGATCCGGTTGTGAGGCCGGGATGAAGGCATTGATGAGAAAAGGGGCCCTCCCTAAGAAAAAGATAAATTTTGTGGCAATGGGCGGTGATGGTGCAACCGCTGATATCGGGATGGGGCAGATCTCCGGGGCAATGGAGCGTGGCCATGATATGATCTATATATGCTATGACAATGAGGCATATATGAATACAGGCATACAGCGTTCCAGCTCTACACCATATGGCGCAAGCACCACGACAAGTCCTGCAGGGAAATATAGTATTGGACAGCATACCCAGAAGAAGAACCTCCCTCAGATAGCAGTGGCACATAATATCCCATATGTGGCAACAGCATGTCCGAGTTTCCCCTTTGACCTTATGGAGAAGGTAAAAAAGGCCTCCTCAATACAAGGCCCTGCCTACATTCATATCTTGAGCGTATGCCCCACGGGCTGGAGGATACCAATTGATGAAGGTATCCGCTATGGGAGACTGGCTGTAGATACAGGGGTATTTCCTCTGTACGAGGTGGTAGGCGGCTTGTACCAGATGACCTACAAACCCTATCAGTTAAGGCCAGTAAAGGATTATCTAAAGGGTCAGGGTAGATTTAGGCACTTAACAGATAAGGAGACAGGCGTGATACAGGATAGAGTTACAAAAGAGTATGAAGGACTGCTAAAAAGGTGCGAGGGCAGGTAAGATGGCAATAGATATTCAGAAGGTAGATGGAATTGTTTCCGGCTATGAACAATCCGAGGAGTCATTGTTGCCCATACTCCAGGATTTTCAGCGGGAATTTAACTATGTCCCAGAGGAGGGAATAAAGAGATTAAGCGATATCTTTGGCGTTCCTGAGAGCAGGATATATGCTATGGCCACATTTTATAAGGCCCTATCTCTAGTACCCAAAGGCAGACATATGATTAAGGTATGTATGGGTACAGCCTGCCATCTAAAGGGTGCACCGTTTGTAGTAGAGGCTATAGAGAGGCGTTTGAAGATAAAACCAGGCCAGACTACAGAAGATTGGCGATTCAGTCTGGAGACGGTAAACTGTGTTGGTACATGTGCTTTGGCGCCTGTAGTGGTGATAGATGAGGATTATTATGGGGGATCTACGTCAGAGAATATAATTAAGAATCTTAAAAGATATACTTAATTCCGGATAAGGGTGGGAATAATGGAGCATACAAAGATATCTACAATAGAAGGATTAAATAGCTATAGAGAAAAGATTCTTGAGTCTAAAAAGAATGAATTGCCCACTGTGCTCGTCTGTGGAGGTACGCCCTGTTTGGCCAAGGGTAGCAGGCAAGTTTTTGAGGCCTTTAAGAAGGAGTTTAATGCTCAGGGCCTGGCAGGGAGTGTGGAATTAGGCATTAAGACAACAGGATGCCAGGGTTTTTGCAATAAGGGGCCCCTAGTTGCCTTTGCAGATAAAGACATTGTCTATATGGGTGTCAAGCCTGAACAGGTACCAGAGATCGTAGAAAAGACTGTGAAAACAGGCGAGGTAATCGAGTCCCTCGGGTATAGAGATCCTCAGACAAAGAAATGGGCCACTGAACATAGCAGGATCCCTTTCTATGGCCATCAAAAGAAGCTGGTATTAAAAGATGTGGGTCAGTTAGATCCTACAAAGATAGACGATTATATTTCGAGGGGGGGATATAGTGCCCTTGCCAAGGCATTTGGTATGAATCCTGATACTATTATTGATAATATCGAACAATCAGGTTTGCGCGGCCGCGGAGGTGGGGGCTTTTCTGCAGGTAGGAAATGGAGGTCGTGCAAGGCAATTAAGACCGATGTCCGTTATGTCATATGTAATGGAGATGAGGGTGATCCCGGGGCATTCATGGATAGATCTATAATGGAAGGCAACCCTCATGCTATCATTGAAGGGATGATAATAGGGGCATATGCCGTTGGTTCTAATCAAGGTTATGCCTACATTAGAGATGAATATCCCCTCGCTATAGAGAACATGAAGACTGCTATAGAAGATGCAAGGGGCCTTGGTCTTTTAGGCAAAGACATCTTGGGCTCGGGCTTTGACTTTGACATAAAGATAAGCCGTGGCGGTGGGGCATTTGTATGTGGTGAGTCTTCTGCGCTCATGAGATCTATAGGGGGTAATGTAGGAGAGCCCCGGGCAAAGTATATAAGATCTGTTGAAAAGGGGCTCTATGTTAGACATAGCGTGCTTAATAATGTGGAGACATGGGCCAATGTGCCTTTGATTATAACAGGAGGAGTCCAAGGATATAGAAAGGTTGGTACTAAAGGCTCTCCTGGGACAAAGGTGTTTTCTCTGGCAGGCAAGGTAGTAAATACCGGCCTTGTGGAAGTGCCTATGGGTATTCCCTTAAGAGAGCTTATATTCGATATAGGTGGTGGAATACCGAAAGATAAAAAGTTTAAGGCGGTTCAAACTGGAGGACCTTCTGGGGGGTGTATTCCTGAGAGTCTTTTAGATTTACAGATAGATTTTGACAGCCTTTCAGATGCGGGATCCATGATGGGCTCTGGCGGCATCATTGTTATGGATGAAGACACCTGTATGGTGGATGTGGCAAAATACTTTATAACATTTTTGGTAGGGGAGTCTTGTGGTAAG
>CAZVAH010000294.1:0-2694 GCA_964625035.1 uncultured Bacteriovoracaceae bacterium
ATGAAAATATTCTCGGGATGAGAAAAACATCCATCCCTGAAAACTGGCCCCTGATCCCTGACCTCTATTTTCATATAAATCTACTATGGATATCATTTAGAAATAAATCTATTTACTATTCACTATTTACTTTCATATAAATATATCCAGGAGGTGTGAATGGAGATTATATATGGTCTAAATCCGATAAAAGAGGCACTTAATGCAAACAGTCGTGAATTTCTTGATGTCATTGTGTGCAAGCCTCGCTATAGTGATATAGCAGGACTTGTTAGAGGGATACCGGTACATGAAGTGCCAAGAAAGGAACTTGATAAGATAACCGGTACAAAGGGCCATCAGGGTATTGCGGCAAGGGTCTCTGGCTATAGATATACAACCCTGGAGGATGTATCCACGCTTAATGTTATTGTTCTCTTAGATTCTGTGGAGGATCCTCAAAATCTAGGGGCCATTATCAGGTCTGCGCATGCACTGGCTGGTTCTGGTATTATTATCCCAGCTAAAAGGGCGGCATCTATAACGCCCTCTGTTCTCAAGGCATCTGCTGGTGCTACAGAATATACCAAGATTGCACGTGTACCAAACCTTAGGATGGCAGCTAAGGTATTAAAGAGACAAGGTTTTTGGCTTGTAGGTCTGGAGGCTGAAAAAGGGGAGCAAATAGGCAAGATTTCAACCTTTGAGAGATTGGGTATTGTACTTGGGGGAGAGGATGCAGGTATAAGATCTGGAATGCGAAGCGAGATAGATATAGTGGCCCATATCCCTATGAAAACCGCTTTCAACTCTCTTAATGTCGCTTCAAGTGCTGCTATTGCCATGTATGAGTTGGTCACAAGGAGGGCTTCAAACAAGGCTTAGGACGTATTAGTAGGCGATGTAAGCAGGAGAGTGCCCACATACCAAGAATATTTTCACCCCTGGTTTTGCCTGCTGTGCAGGTATGAAGGTTTATATGAAATGTGGTAAGCCCTGATTTTACTATATGTGCCCTGCCATCTGGAATATAGGTAAATACATGGATACCACAACCCCACCTATAATACCGCCTAAGAATACTATAAGCAAAGGTTCGAGCATAGATGTAAGTCCGGTTACAGCAGTGTCTACTTCCTCGTCATAGAAGTCAGCTATCTTTGTCAACATTCGGTCAAGTGCGCCAGTTGCCTCGCCTACAGAGACCATTTGGACTACCATGTCCGGGAAGATTCCAGATTTCCCAAGGGGGTCAGCTATGGATCTGCCCTCGCTTATGGATTTACGGACAGCCAAAATGGCTTCTTCTACAATCTTATTGCCAGAAGTCCTGGATGTGATATTTAGGCCATCCATTATTGGTACACCAGAAGATGTCATAGTACCAAGGGTCCTGGTGAACTTTGCTACAGCAACCTTTTTTAGTAATGATCCAAATACAGGTAATTTTAATGCCATATTATCCAGGAAATATTCACCTTTTTCATTGGATTTGATCCATTTAAAGGCAATAATTAACAATATAATAACCCCTATTAAGTGTAGTGTGTAATGACGGAAGAAATTACTTACATTTACAATAAACTGTGTAGGAGCAGGCAGTGCTGCGCCAAATTGAGAAAACATATCCTGGAACGTAGGTATCACAAATATCATCAGTATGGCTATTACAGCAACGGCCACAAACAGAACCATCATCGGGTACATCATAGCACTTTTGACCTTTCTCTTTAAGGCCTCAGCCTTTTCCATGTACTGTGCAAGTCGATTCAGAATTACATCAAGCACACCACCCATCTCTCCAGCTGCGACCATGCTTACAAAGAGATCATCGAAGACAGAAGAATGTTTTTTTAATGCGTCTGCAAATGTGTCACCTCCTTCTACATCTTGCTTAATCTCTGTAAGGATCTTTTTGAATGTGGGGTTTGCCTGCTGGTTTCCAAGTATGTCCAGGCATTGTACAAGTGGAAGTCCTGCATCGATCATAGTGGCGAATTGTCTTGTAACTAATACAATTTCTAATGTTGTAACCTTTTTTTGGAATAAGACGATCTCTTTTGGTCTCAGCTTTATTTTTATAGGGGATATGCGCTGGCGCCTTAATATCAAATTAACAGCTGCTTTATTTTGCGCTTCGATCTCCCCTTTTTTTATACTGCCGCCTATGGATCTTCCTTCCCATACAAATACCGCCATAATCTATCTCCTCTCTCCGGCATTAAATCCTCTCTGCCCAGGTGGCGAGGCTATTATTTGTTTAAGTTCTTCTGGGTCAGTAGACCACCCAAGTGCATCATCTAGGGATATTAGCTTGCGTATAAACAGGCTATGGAGTGATTGATTCATCGTTTGCATCCCGTGTTTTTTTTGGCCTACCTGCATCTGAGAATATATCTGATGGATCTTATTTTCCCGTATTAGATTTCTTATAGCAGATGTAGATATCATCAGTTCTGTAGCTAAAGTTCTACCCTTACCATCCAATCTGGGGATAAGTTGCTGTGCGACTACTGCCTCTAAGACAAAGGAAAGCTGTGCCCTTACCTGTGATTGTTGGTGAGCAGGGAAGGCATCTATTATCCGGTTCATAGTCTGGACTGCGGAATTGGTATGTAAGGTTGCAAGGACAAGGTGTCCTGTTTCTGCTATGGTCAGGGCTGCTTGCATGGTTTCCAGATCCCGCATCTCGCCGATAAGTGCCACATCTGGATC
>CAZVAH010000295.1:0-2689 GCA_964625035.1 uncultured Bacteriovoracaceae bacterium
AAATGAAAGATATGGATAGAAGGCTTATTGTTATTATTGCAGTTGCAGTAATAGAGCTTACCCTTCGTCTGGCCTATCCTTTGATTCATATAGAGGCCTTGGTGTATACCTTTCTGGCCAGGGCGGTAGAGATGTGTGTGATTATGGCCTTTGCCTTTGATCTCTGTGGAATTCGCACCAGATCTTATAAAAAAGAGGTGCTAATAGGCTTAGGGGTTGCGATTTTATTTGGTGCCGCCGTCTTTACCGCAGATGGCATAGCCAGAATTTTTATGGAAAGAGGATTGATCTCTAACCTGCTGGCGCGTCGGCCCGCCTTTGGTGGAGCGGACAAACCCATAGTATTTTTTTGTGTAGCATGTATCTTTGCGCCATTTGTAGAGGAGTTGTTTTTTAGAGGGCTACTCTATGCATGGATAAGGCAGAGGCTGCCCATAGCCCTTGCAGTGTTGATATCTTCTTTCTTATTTGCATCTATGCACGGTCATATCCACCCTGTCCAGCTTATAGGAGGCATAGCCTTCGCGTTAATCTTTGAGTGGCGAGACAACATCTGGCCCTCATATATAATCCACGTGCTGGCCAATATAGGGATATGGCTCTTTCCTTTTATCTATCCTCTTTGGATGGCCTGATACCAAGTTGCAATCAAGTCATTGCGAGGAGCTTTAGCGACGTGGCAGTCTCAGCCCTTAGATTGCTTCACTACGCCCGCAATGACAAATTCGATAAGTACCTGATTGAATGCAACTTGGTTTGAAGCATACAGCATAAAGATTTTATTTCAGGGATTGACTAGCAAAGTCGATATCTATATACGTACCAAAAAGGCGGGAGGCCAAAAGGGGAAAGCAAGGAGATCATTGTGAGTGAGTTCGGGGAAAGGCATAAGTGTTATAGATGCGGGTGTAAGTTTTATGACCTCAATAAGCCGGAGGCGATCTGTCCCAGATGTGGGGAAAGCCAGATAAACGAAGAGAACAGGAAGGAGTTAAAACGAAGGAAGAGAAGGGTATTAGGTAAACCAAAAGGGGAGGCAAAAGGCCTCCCAGAAGAGAGAGAGGTTATTGATACCCTTCAGGACAACATCGGGGAATATGTCCTGGACATGGAAGATATTGTACTAGAAGAGAGTGCTGAAGATGAAGAAGATAACAGCACTTAATACTAATGCTTTTTTAGATCATCTTGATATCTTGTTATTGATATTTTTTAGTTTATTACAGATCTCTTTTGGTAGGATATCCTTGGTATATGAAACTGCCTTGTTTGAATAGGGTAATATCGCAGATCGCTTGAGGAAGACGCTATCTTGAGGGAGCGCAACTTGTAGTAAAGTAATAACAATAATTGCCAGAATGCCACCCTTAACTAATCCTATCGCACCACCTAGTATCCTATCCATAGGAGACAGGCCGGATATTCGTGAGACCCTGTATAATAGACGGGCTACTATCTTAATGCCTATATAAAAGACCAGGAAAACGCATATGTAACCTAACACCCCTTTGGAATCTGGTATATGGAGTGAGGCCAGTATATTTGATGCAATCATATAATATCTTTTTGCGAGGATTAGGCCTGCTATAAGCGCAATAAGTGAAGATATCCCCCTGATAAAACCCTTAAAAAAGCCAAGGAACATGAATATACATAAGATAAGATAAACACCTAAGTCTAGAGCGCTCACTGTTTTGCCTTAATAATCTCTATCCTTTTTATGTCCTTAATGGCGATTTGATACCTTCCAAAAGTAGTATTTCCATATACCCTTGAAAAGCCGTTGACCTTGAGTTTGCAGGTATCCTTACTATCTTTCAAGATGACATTTGCCAGATCTTTTGAGATCTCAATATAAGATATGTTCTCAAAAGGTATATTGACTTTACCTTTTCCCAGGTATCCCGTAAAGGAGGCCTTACCATCTATATTCACAGATGTAATATCAACCTCATTGTTGGACACATCTATGATCCTGGCATCAAATGCAGAGCTGACATTTGAAGGTTCGCGGGTATTTCCCATATTGGTCATTGCCATAAGGAAGGCCGCGCACATAAAAAGCAGTATTATTTTTTTATGTTTAGTGTTTTTCATTCCATTCTTACCCCCTTTATAATCTTCTCTTTATATAGTGCCGCAATCAAGGCCTTAATCGTATCTTGTTGGCTTAAAGGATATTTTAGGCAGACACTGGCGATATGTGGGTCTATAGTGCTTGCCACCCCCAACCCATCATAACCTTCTATAATAAATCTTAGGTAAGCAATATCTTTCCTGTCCAGCATCAAGACTGCATGCCCCATTCCGTGCATTTTTATGGAATACCACAAGATATTGGCAAGTTCAACAAAAAGGGGATGTTTTTGTAAACTCTCTGCTATTCCGCCACAGGCAGAGAGCTGATTGCTATTTTCATACAAACTATATAAGATGGGAGATCTATGGAGAACTTAAGGGACATAACACAAAGCTGCAGGATACACATAGATAAAGATGGCCGCTGGTTTTATGAGGGTAGCGAGATCACTCACCCATATGTATTAAATACGTTTTACAATGCCTTAGAAAAGGATGAGCATGGAAGATATAGGATCGTGATAAAACCTGAGGCCTGTTATGTGGATGTAGAGGATACCCCATTTGTGATAACCTCGGTTTCCGGAGATTCCAAACATGGTTATTATAT
>CAZVAH010000296.1:0-2679 GCA_964625035.1 uncultured Bacteriovoracaceae bacterium
GAATAGTGCATTATGCACAAGTATCGGGTAATCGAGGGGTTAGACTTTGAGCCTATGTACCCTGGTCATCGGTTGAATTATCGGAAAGTTTTGTGTATGTAATAATTGCTAACTTGTTCTATTGGTAGATATGGATTTAGTGCCTGTTTCTTTAATTTAGCCGATACTTGAGACATAAGGGCCTCTGCTATCCTTTTCCGAACCGACTATCTTATCCTTTGATCCTTAATGCTATTATTTGGGCTTAATCCCCAGCCAAATTATTATTCACCTTTGATACAGATCCTTTTATACCCTTACTATAGAGTCTTCCACACGTCTCAAACATAATATAACGAGTGGAAAGTAAAGGTATGTTCTTTTCGATTGCCAGTTTTACAGTTTCTTCTGATGGACGCTTACCCCTGACAAATACAATAGCAGATAGCCCTATAGTATCGGCTGTTCGAACAACCAACGGATTTATCAGGCCAGTAAGCAGAAGAGAGCCTTCCTTTGCAAATGCCAAAACATCGCTCATCAAATCAGCACCGAAAGCCCTTTCAATATCCATGTGAATCTTGTTATCCCCGACTATAAGGTCTGCTTCTAATAGATCTCTTATCTCTTCTAAGGTCATACAATCTCCTTACCAGCCTGTATTATCATATTCTCCTTATTTATTCATTACATATTTATGGATAGCCGTGGCTGCCTTCCTGCCGGCACCCATGGCAAGTATAACCGTTGCCGATCCTGTAACAATATCACCCCCAGCAAAGACACCCTCTCGGGAAGTCTGCCCTGTTTCTTCGTCAGCTACAATATAGCCCCACTTATTCGTGTCAAGCCCAGGGGTTGTACTCTGGATCAAGGGATTAGCACCTGCACCTATAGCAACAACCACGGTATCCACATCCATTACAAATTCGCTCCCCTCTATGGGAACTGGTCTGCGCCGACCTGATGAATCAGGTTCTCCTAGTTCCATACGCAGGCACTCCATCCCAATTACCCAACCCTTTTCGTTACCAATATACCTGATTGGGGTTGTGAGGAGGTGAAACTGTATGCCCTCTTCCTCTGCATGGTGAGCCTCTTCTGCCCTAGCAGGCATCTCTTTGCGTGATCTCCTGTATACGAGATAGACATTGTCTGCACCGAGCCTCAGCGCTGTACGGGCAGAATCCATGGCCACATTTCCACCACCTATTACCGCAGCGTTTTTGCCTTTCACTATTGGGGTATCATACTCTGGAAAGAGATAGGCCTTCATGAGATTAGACCTGGTAAGATACTCGTTCGCAGAATATATTCCATCCAAGTTCTCTCCAGGTATGTTCATAAAGGTGGGCAAACCTGCACCTGTACCTAAAAATATAGCATCATAGCCTTCCTCGAAAAGTTCATCTATGGTCGATATTTTGCCTATGACATTAGATGTCTCGACTTTAACCCCAAGCTTCTTCAGATAATCAATCTCTAATGCCACAATGTCCTTCGGGAGCCTGAATTCAGGGATACCGTATACCAATACCCCCCCAGGTTTATGAAGGGCCTCAAAGATTGTCACCTCATGCCCGAGCATTATCAGGTCTCCTGCAACAGTAAGCCCAGCAGGACCAGAACCGACAATGGCAATCTTTTTCCCTGTAGGCGGAGCTATCTCGGGTATTGAAACTTCCCCCTGAGACCTCTCATAGTCTGCAACAAACCGCTCAAGCCTACCTATTGCGACAGGTTCGCCCTTCTTGCCCCTTACACAACGCACCTCGCACTGATCCTCCTGTGGGCATACCCTTCCACAGATAGCAGGCAAGGCATTCTTTTCCTTTATCTTCCTTGCTGCCCCTAAAAAATCACCTTCAGCTACAAGCTTGATAAATCCAGGGATATCAATCTTAACCGGGCATCCTTCAATACAGGTTGGTTTCTTGCACTGAATGCAGCGCAAGGCCTCTTCCTTTGCCGTCTCTGGGGTATAACCAAGAGGGACCTCATCAAAATTCCTTGCCCTTACCTTTGGATCCTGCTCTGGCATGGGATGGCGAGGGAGCTTCATCCTTTCCTTCATATCCATTTACTTACCCCCCTTTCTCTGCTTGCAGGAACAGTAGTAATCCATGCTTTCTTTTTCCTGATCCAGATAAATACGCTGCCTGTCTATGAGTTGCTTGAAATCCACCTTATGCCCATCGAATTCAGGGCCATCCACGCAGACAAAACGAGTCTTCCCTCCTACGCTTACCCTGCATGCACCACACATGCCGGTGGCATCAACCATGATAGAATTCAGGGATACAATGGTTGGAATATTATATTTCTTTGTAGTATTACACACTGCCATCATCATGGGTACCGGCCCTATGGATACAACCTGATCAATATGTGTTCCTTTTGAAAGATATCTGTCCTCAAGGGCCTGGCTCACAAAGCCGTGAAATCCATACGAGCCATCATCAGTTGCCACCACGATTTCATTGGAGACAGCCTTCATCTCCTCTTCCATAATAATGAGACTCTTGTCCCTTGCACCAATTATGGTTATCACATGGTTGCCTGCCTCTTTCATGGCCTGTGTGATAGGATACATCGGGGCAACCCCCACGCCTCCACCTATGCATGCAACCGTACCAACCTTCTCGATATGGGTGGGTTTTCCCAATGGCCCGACAAGATCAAGTATCCCGTCTCCTACAT
>CAZVAH010000297.1:0-2660 GCA_964625035.1 uncultured Bacteriovoracaceae bacterium
GGCTTATCCCATGCTGGCAGGTTCAGTGCCGAAGAATATCTTCTTATATCCTCCTTTGTCACCTTGAATTCTATAAACGGGTGCCAGATTCCATCTTCATCTGAGGCCTTAAGCCCAGGTCTGTAATCATCAAAGTCAGAATAGTTCATACCATCTGCTATTACATCAAATCCATTTCCCTTTGCCCAGCTTGTAACTGTTTTATCCCTTATCTTCCTGCAGATATAGCACCTGTCTGGCGGGTTATTTGTAAACTCTTTATTCCCCAGCTCATTAATATTTATAATCTCCTGGCCAATCCCTATCTTCTCAGCCAATTGTTTGGCATCTTTTATATCAGAGCGCGGTATTATTGGGGAATCTATCGTAACACCAATAGCGTCCTCCCTTAAGGTATCATAGGCCAACCCCGCAAGAAGCGTGCTATCAAGCCCCCCGGAAAACATTACTAACAACCTTTTTTTATCCTTGATAGCTCTTTTTATCCTGCTTAGCTTCTCCACCCCTACCTCTCCCTATTGCACGAAGCACCCTAATAGCCCCAGCAGCGGCCCCGACTGTATTACCTATGTTTACCACCAAGATCCCGGGGACACAGGTCTGCAGCATGGTAGTAAGCGCACCTTTACCCTCTCCACCAAATCCATACCCTATTGGCGTAGGCACAGCTATTACAGGTAGATCTGTCATCGATGCTATCAAGGTTGGAAGTACGCCTTCCATGCCTGCAAATACGATCAGCACGTCAGAATCTCTCACTTTCTTCAGGCTCAGATGGGGCCTATGTATCCCAGACGCCCCAGAATCATAAGAATTGATAACCTCTGCCCCAAGCTCTTTCAAGATTAGTGAACACTCTTTAGCATATGGTATATCTGATGTCCCAGCAGTGATGATGCCAACAGTGCCAAGGCCTTCATGTATATGATCTCTTTTCTTGATCACTATGACTCTTCCAGCCTTTTCTATCTTTAAACCTGGAAATGCCTCCCTTAATTTATTCCCTTTTTCAGAATCAATGTTTGAGATAAATACAATACCTTTTTTCTTTAAAATCTTCTCAGTGATCCCTAGTAGATGTTCTATAGTCTTTCCTTGGGCAAAGATCACCTCTGGAAATCCAATACGTTTCCCTCTGTGCAGATCTAATAAAAAATCTTCGCCTTCCTCATAGAATAGTCTTAGAATCTTTTCTTCTGCATCTTGTCCGCTCAATTCTCCCCTCTTATACAATTCAAGGATTTCTTTAAACATCTTCTTCCCCCATATCCTTTTAATCCTTACCTCGATCTCTTATCACTTTATCAAGGTCTGCCCTCACCTGAGCAACAGGTATGTCTTCCTTGATTGAAATCTTATACATATCCCTGTATTCAGGCTTATACCTCCTCACCCCATCAGGAGATATCACCTCTTTTATCTTTACATCGCCATATTTGGTATGGATTGTGTACTCTTTTCTTGGAAGAACTCTTCTCTCAACTAGATAATATCTGGCCCCAATAGAGGTTGAATGTGTCAAGAGGATAGCTAATATATCCTGGAGATCTTTTGAGAAAGAGATGACCTTTATCCCAACCCCTGGTCTTCCCCTCTTCATAATCCTTGAAGTAAGACTCACATCTAAGGCCCCTTCATCAAAGAGTCTTTGTGTCACAGCTTCCCATTCTTCGGGGGACATGTCATCAACATCTGCCTCTGCCACATACACCTGATCTTTGCCCTCATCTGACACCTCGCACAAGATCGATCTAAACAGATTAGGCCACTCCTGATATTGTCTGTCACCGCATCCATACCCCACGCCTGCAATTACCATATCTGAAGGTGGGTCTTTTAATTCCGAAATGGCCTTCAGCACAGCAGCCCCTGTTGGGGTTACAAGCTCTGCTTCTATGCCAGCAAACCTCACCTTTATCCCCGCCAACAACTTGACAGTTGCTGGTGCAGGAACAGGAATGGTTCCATGCACGGAGTCTGTAGTCCCATAACCTACAGGAACAGGCCTCATATAGGCCACCTCAATATTAAACCATTCTATGGCGGCAGATATCCCTACGATATCAAGGATCGAGTCCACTGCCCCTACCTCGTGAAAATGTACATCATCAGGGACTATCCCATGGACCTCGGACTCTGCTCGGGCTATAAGATCAAATATCTTCAAGGCCTTTTGCTTTATCCCTTGAGGGATTGCAGATTGAGAAATGATCTCCTTTACTTGAGAATATCTCCTGACTTCATCTGTCCCTTCCACATCAAATTTCAGATCTAGAGATTCTATCTCATTTATCTTCTTAAAAGATGTCTTTATACTGTACTCTCCAAGATCAAGGCCATCAAGGATACCTTGCAGATACTCGATGGGACATCCAAGATGGATAAGGCTTCCTAATATCATGTCACCACTCGCCCCACCAATAGGGTCAAATATCAAAACCTTCATCTCCACCTCCTTGAACTATGTAATCTTACATAGATCTATTTAAATATCAAAACCAATTTGCCAATAGTCATGTCTATTACAGGAAAAGGGGTTGAATATAAACGGTCAGACCCGCAGTGCGGACACAACCAAAGATGAAAATATTCTCAAAATGTGGGATTCTCTCGCTTGCCTACATCGCTCTTTGATACATCCTTTAGGCTTGCTTACGGGC
>CAZVAH010000298.1:0-2657 GCA_964625035.1 uncultured Bacteriovoracaceae bacterium
GTGCAGACTGTGGAGATTATGCATGCGAACAGCTCGATCTCTTTCACCAGGTTGTGCCGATCGGCAAGAAGACACTGGAAAAGATACGGGCAGATAAGCCCTGATTGGATTTTGCATTTGAACAAACTCATAGTGGATATCATCCGCTTGAGGCTTGGTTCTGTGACTCGGGGCGTCCATGCCCCTCGCCCTTCGGGCGCAACCTTCTGTGCGTCCAATTCGGCTATCCTGCCGAATTGAAAAGAAAAGAGGGTCCAGTCTGCCGTTGACTCTTGATATCCGTTAATTATTATAAAATAGAGCTATGTCCAGACCATTACGAATACAATATCCGGATGCCTGGTACCATGTGATGAATCGTGGCAGACGAGGTGAATTGATCTTCACAACAAAGGAAGATCATGAAACATTCATTGATATTGAGGGGTTAATGGGTTAATGGTTAAGGTTAATTGGGGTCGGACCAAGATAACTAATTGTTATGCGGTTTGGAGAATTAACAAAAATGACAACAAAGGCAAAGGAAAGGATCGGGTCTTCAAACTTGGCACAAGTGTTAATTTGGGATAGCACTGGCCCCCTGGCCTCTCAGTATTTCCCGCTCTATGTAAATTCAAGCAAATTAAATCGTCGATGACGATCCTATGAAATCGATACCTAATATCTGTTTATATTCTCTGCAATATAATCTGAGGCCCTGGTAGCAAAGGCCATTATCGTTACCTGCGGGTTTACCCCAAGGGATGTGGGGAATGGAGACCCGTCTGTTATGAATAATCCTTTTATATCGTGTGTTTCCAGATTCAGATTTACTACAGATCTTCTTGGATTGTTTCCCATCCTGCAGGTACCTAAGGGATGGAATGCAGTGACCTCATAGTGCCATGGTTTGGTTTTCATAGCCTTAAATGTCTTCAGGTCTTCTCTGGATGTTAAGATGGGCATGGCATAGCACCCTGTAAACACCCTTTTGGCACCTGCTGCAAAGAATATATCTGCGACTATAGAGATACCTTTTTGCAGTTTATCTGTATCTTCCTGGTTCATGGAGTACCATGCAATATATGAATAGCCAAGGAGGCCGGGGAAGATCCTGCCTCTTGTGGTATCGCATATCATCACCCCGAAGGCAGCAAGATTATTATAGTGCTTTGCAAGATATTTGTGTTCTTCCCCGATACCAGGTAGTGCCATGGTCATTACCCCTGGTGGGATGAAGATCCCCTCAAGCATGATGTCATCATCTTCAAAGGCATCGATTTGTCCACCCTGGGATACGCCGTGATGTCCTTTTACCTCTTCTTCCATCTCTGCCACTACCCTGCCGCATGGATGTATAGTAAGGCCTTTGCCTACCCAGCCTGATATGTTGGCAAGCCTTTGTTTTAAAAGAAAAGCAGGTGTTATCATGGAGCCCATAGCCAGGCATACGACTTTGCTCTTAACTGTAATAGAATAGCGCCTTTTCCCCGTCGCCGGGTCAATAAAGAACCCATGAACAGACCTTACCTTGCCGCTTTCCACGTTGAGCCTTCTTACATGGCAATTGGCATATATCCTTGCACCTAGCTTATCAGCCTTTGGTATATAGGATATCTCTGTAGATTGTTTTGCGCCCTTGATGCATCCCCATTGGCACATACCTGCCCCATCGCAGTTCTTTACATTGTGCTTTAAAGGCTTTGCCTCAAGGCCTAATTCTTTGGCACCGCGCTTTACAATCTGATAGACATTTCCTAAGACATCTTCTGAAAGCTCGGTTACATTGATCTCTTTTTCAACCTTTTCAAAGTAGGGGGTCAGCGTATCATATTCCAGCCCTAAGCAGTCGTATTCCTTTTTCCAGAGTTTAATTACCTTCTGTGGCGTCCTGAAGCATGTGGCAGAGTTTATAGTGGTAGTGCCGCCTATACATTTCCCCATGGTGATGGATGCGGGTGTAAGCCCTAAAGCCACAGTGGTTCAGCTCTCGCGATACATCATTGCCACCATATCCCCGGGATCTTGATTGAAGTTCTTGTATGTAAAGTAGCTGCCTTCTTCTAATGCCACAACGCTGAGCCCCTTTTCGGCCAGCTCCTTTGCTGCCACTGCACCACCTGCGCCAGTGCCAATAACGCATACATCTGCTTCTTCTATTATATTTTTACTTATATCCTTGAACTCTTTTATCATGATTCACCTTCCATATTTAATCTTTCAGCCCTTCAAAGTCTGGATGGTTTGGAAACTTCTCTTTATATCCTATGGCGTCCTTTACCTCTTTAAGCCCATAGAAGGCAGGGAAGACCAGTATCTTGACTATAAGCAGGGACAAAGGGCCGGGAAATTCTGAATTCTCAATCATATAAAACATTTCAGTGAGTTCATTTTCATCCATAGAGGTCATTGCGGTCAGCTCTCTTAAGTATAGCAGGGGCCATACGTAATTAAGGATGCGCACTCCAAGCCTTAATCCCAAACGGGTCAGGGGAGGCATCCTTGATAGCATATAATCTGTCTTGGGTAGCCACTTGTCTTCCAGGTCAGCTGCTCCAAGGGTAAAATTTTCACCACCTCTTGGGATTACACCTCTTCCCATGGCTGCGATCACTCTGGCTTCGGTATTACTTAGTACCTTGTAGGCCATATAACCCCTCCAATACGTTTTATAATTT
>CAZVAH010000299.1:0-2646 GCA_964625035.1 uncultured Bacteriovoracaceae bacterium
AGGGACTCAAAAGATAGGCACATCAGATTATACAAAAGAAAAGGCGCTGCTTAAAAAAATCGATGAGATTGCACTGAAAATACAATCCAGCCCACCCAATACAAGAGATCAATTAGAAGCAAGGCTGCAAAAGCTTCTCGAAGGAATAAAACCATATCAGATACCAAATGAGTTTGATAGATTATACACCCGTGCTGGTGGCATAAACCTGAATGCAAATACCGGTGCGGATCTTACATCATATCATGTCACCCTGCCAAGGGGGCGTATGAAATTCTGGGCTGCAATGGAAAGGGACCGTATGACCCACCCCGTATTCAGGGAGTTCTATAAAGAAAAGGACGTTGTCTTAAAGGAACGCTCTCAGCGTGTAGATGCATCTGATAAGGGCAAACTGTTTGAAGAATTCTTATTTCATGCCTTTACTACAAGCCCCTATAGATTTCCTGTCATCGGGATAAGAGAAGATATCGAAAGGCTAAATAGAACAGATCTAAAACAATTTTATAATAGATACTATACACCTGCCAATACAGTGATTGCCATTGTAGGCGGTTTTGATCTTGAAAAGGCTATATCTATCATAAAGGATTATTTTGATGATATTCCCGCACGGGAGGTGGTTCCAACATTCGCACCTAAAGAGCCCAAAAGGGCCTCACAGATAAGGATAAACTTAAGATCTGACAAAGAACCACTTATGATCATGGGGTTTTTAAAACCAACCCTACCTGATATAGATGATACATGCTTTGACATAATACAGGGGATCCTTACTGGTGGCAGGACATCGCGACTTAATAGGGCCCTTATAACCGAGAAACATATAGCATCCAATATAGATGCATATAATGGATTCCCGGGTGCAAGATATGATAACTTATTTATCATCACTGCAAACCCACTTCCTGGACATACGAATAAGGAACTAGAGGCAGCAATATGGGAAGAAATCGATAGAATCAAAAAAGAACCCTTGAAACACCAAGAAATCAAAAGGGCTGTAAAAAGGATAAAAAAATCTATACTCTCTGGTATGGAGACAAATGAGGGTGCAGCCGGACTCATATCATATTTTGAGGCTATAGCAGGAGACTATACATATATCTATAAAGACATAGAAACAATGGAAGATATAGATGCTGAGATGATAATGGAATGTGCGAAGAGATATTTCGATAAGCAACAAGCGATAATCGGGTTTATGGGGGGCTAACTTAATGAAAAGACTCCTGATCCTTAACATAATATTAAGTTTGGTTCTTTTTGGATGCGCACATAGGTTAGACCCTAAGGGATCCTTGCCCATCCCTATAAGAACTACCGCACCAAAACCAGCCTTTTATAATGGTGTATATAAGTTGGCAAACCCCGGGGTTGTACATATTGTGCTTTTATTCCCAGGCGGAAAGATCCTTGATCCTCCCGGGAAGGAAGGGGCTGCACGTCTTTTAGGCGCCACCATGGTCTCAGGGGGCACACATGATCTGGGTCCCTTAAAGACAGAGGAGATATTGGATGATCTAGCTGCCAATGTTTCCATAAGGTCAGAGAGAGAATTTACCTGGGCATCCATTGATGTGTTACCAGAAGATGCAAAACAAGGGACATCCCTGTTCTTAAGCCTGCTCAAGTCCCCTGGTCTCGACCCCAAAAGGCTTGCCATCGAGAGAGATAAGTTTAAAGACAAGATAAAGAGAGATGAAGAAGATGCAACCAGGGTGGCATTCGATGAACTTAGAAGACACCTCTACAAGGGAGATCCCAGGTCTCATATGCCAACAATGGCATCACTTAATGCCATCACAAGGAAAGACCTTATAGCATTGCATAAACAGATATTCACAAATAAACCTGTTATAGGCATTATAGGTGATCTCGATGACGAGAGCCTTGAGAGTATAAAAAAAGAAGAGGCCTTGCCCTATAACCTTCTGGGTATACCTAAAAATCCAGAATTCGGATCATTTACAAGGGTGGCAAAGGACAAACAGTGTGTACTTGTTATGACGCACCTTGGCCCCAGCATGAACGAATCTTCATACCCAGCCGCCTATATTGCTGACTATATCATAGGTTCAAGTGGGCTGTCGTCTCGCATAACGCAAGAAGTCCGTACAAAAAGAGGGCTTGCATACTCTGCAGGGAGCTTTTATCAGGCAAGGCCTGCCTGGGGAATCTTTGGTATATATGTGATAACCGAAACAAAAAATCTGAAAGAAGTGAAACATGCTATTAAAAATGCCCTTGATACTGTCTCAAAGGGTATAACCACTGAGGAGATCAAGTGGGCAAAACAGGCAATCATTAATCAGCAGGCAGTCATGTACAATAGCCCGAAAAAGGTGCTCTCTCATGCCATGGAAAGCGCATTTTACAGGATACCCCCTGAGTTTGACGATATCTTCTTAGACAAAATATACAACACTACAACAGAAGAGGTTAATAATGCTGCATCTAAGCTTGTAAAGGGGCCCTGGGTGGAGGTGGTTGTAAATCCGTAGGAAATAACACCCCCCTTCTCCGGTTCTTTGACTTAATACATATCAATAAGCGGGCCAGTATACGAAGCGAGCAACAATGAGCGGAAAGTTGTAAACCGAGTGGGCTCATCTTCGCCTAGATCAATATTGGTCAGTTTACTCA
>CAZVAH010000300.1:0-2631 GCA_964625035.1 uncultured Bacteriovoracaceae bacterium
TTTGCTGCCTCTTCAGGGGGCACTGTCCTGTTTTTATAGTATTGTCTCCAGTCCTGTTTTATGTCCTTATCACGATCATCCATGTCAAAAAGCCCCCCTATCTATTATAGGCCGCTGTATAGATATTCACAGCATCTTTAAGCTCAATCTTCCGGGGATTATTTACCAGAAGCCTGGTTACCTTTATTGCACCTTCAGCAAGATCAAGAATAGCCTCTTCAGGTATTTTAAGCTCTGCCAGATTTTTCGGAATATTTAACTCTTTAGAGAGCTTATTGACAAATGCCACTGCTGATTGGGCACCCACACCCTCCTTACCTTCCATACAACGTGCAAGATCAGAAAACCTCTTTTCATTCCCTATTATATTGTATTCCATTACGGTAGGCAGCATCACGCTGTTCGCAAGGCCATGAGGGATATGATAGTTTCCTCCAAGTGGATAAGCAAAGGCATGTACAGCCGTAACGCCAGCATTGGCAAAGGCCATTCCTGCCAGTAGGCTCCCTATTTGCATCTTCTCCCGCGCTCTTATGTCTGTCCCGTCTTTATATGCCGTCTGGATATTCTCGCATATGAGGCTCACAGCCTGAAGTGCAAGCGGATCAGAATACTCACTGGCATTCACCGAGGTATATGCCTCTATCGCATGAGTCAATGCATCCATACCAGTAAAGGCAGTTATATGCCGGGGCATCCCCACGGTGAGCGCTGGATCAAGAATGGCACATTCAGGGATTATCTTATTAGAAACCATTCCTTTTTTTAAATGTTCCTTTTCATCTGAAAGGATTGCTATAGGGGTCACCTCACTTCCTGTCCCTGCAGTCGTTGGGATGGCTATCATAGGAATGGAATCCTTCATTAGGAGGTCGGTACCGATATATTCCTCCACATCTCCTTCATTTTTTATTAATGCTGCCGCAACCTTGGCCGAATCAATGGAGCTCCCTCCACCGATGCCTATTACTGCATCTATACGACTCTTCCTGGCGATATCTGCGACATGGCTTACCAGAGTAATACTCGGGTCAGGCTGAACGTCATCAAAAAGGACTGTCTTTTTCCCTTCAGCGCTTAGTATTCTCTCAACCCTTTCATATATCCCTGCTTTTACAATCCCTGTATCGGTGACTACCATTACCCTTTCTATAGAGAGCCTGCTTAAAAACCCAGTGACCTCATTGAGGGCTGTATCTCCAATATATATCTCAGGTGTTGGAATTATTTTCATATCATCTCCTTTTTAAATTAATCTGCTCACAGCATATCTTCACCTTCTCTCAACCCTGCCACAGTAATGCCATCAATATCCACCTCAATAACTGCCTTCTGTACCGCAAGTATAGACTCTTTCGTATATCGATATCCTCCTTAATTTATGAATTTATTGTCCTTTTTGCTCTTCGACACACAATTCTTTCCACTTATAATCCCCATATTCCCTCACGGTATCCAGCATGATCTTTACCTTCGTCATATCAATATCAGGGTGGCTGTGTACCGGGGCCAAAAGAAACCTGCCCCCTGGTGCGCAGACTCGTATGAGCTCCTTGGTCCTTTCAACCACCTCCTCAGGTGTGGAGCGCCGGGTAAGGTGATAATCAATCCCCATGCCGCCTACTATGGTGAATCGATCTTCGTGGGTCTTTTTCTCGTAAGGGATATCTACATTGGATGTGGTCTCAAAGGCGTGGCCACCGTCATAACCCCACTTGATAAAGTAGTCGAACATCTTTGTATTATCCCCGCAGGAGTGGATCAATATCCTCCCCCCCCTGTCATGAACCAGCCTGCAGATCCTGGTATGTGCAGGCCCGAAAATCTCGTCAAAGACCTTGGGGTTCATCTGCGGACCGGTTTTAAACCCATGGTCATCTCCCTTAAGAATGACCTTTATTCCGGCATCCATCATCGCCATAGTGCATTTGATGGCCACTTCCTCCAAACGTGCGAGATATCGACGTATTAAATCCGGATCTTTGCGGATATATAAGGCTATTTTATCAAACCCCATGGAAGTCTGAATGCTGTCGTAATAATCAGTAGACACTTCACCACAGATACATATCTTATCTCCGAATTTCTTCTGAGCCTTCGAGAAACACTTGTAGGAAGTATGTGCCCAGTCATCAGCATTAGGAAAGTAAGGCCATGTATCATAGGCCTTGGGAGAAGTAATGAGCGGCTCCCGGTACATGTAGTAGGCATTGCCGTGTCCGTCATTTATAATATCGTGGTGAATCCCCCATACTTCCAGGAGCGTCTTGGAGTCAAGGATCTCAAATGCGGTTTCAAGATACCCCCAGCATGCATCAAACCCACTCTCAATTGCTGCTTGGATGCTTCTGAACAAGATATCTTTAGGGTTTACAAAAAATCCCCCCAATTTCATCCCCCACTTGTCCAGAATGAATCTGACGGCAGGGATAGAAAGCAGATCCCATGTCTTGATGAGCGGAAAACCGAGGACCTGATTCAGGGGATGGTCGTCTAGGATTACGGACAGTGTGGGGACCCGCTCCAACTCCATACCGTCGATTGCAGCTATAATACGTTCTGTAGGATTCATTAAGCAACTCCTTACATATCTTCCATTATCCTTTTTTTACCGAATAATATCCTCAAAAG
>CAZVAH010000301.1:0-2628 GCA_964625035.1 uncultured Bacteriovoracaceae bacterium
TGTAATTTTAAATTTTGATATTGTTTAGGGTTTAGAAATTAGGATTTAGGATTTTTCTACATTTGGGGAGAAAATATTACATATTTTCATCCTTGGTTGTTGCCGGTAAGCTATGGCAGCTTATATGAAAATAGCTATCGGGGATCAGGGGGGGTCCCAATAACATCCCCCTGGCCCCCTTCAAAGGGGGAATTATGGGGGTGGTAAATATGGATTTAGGTTTAATCTTAGAGAGGTTCAACCATATATTTGGGCATGATAATGTTCAGGTCATAACAAGTTGTCCTGGAAGGATCAATCTGATAGGGGAGCATATTGACTATAATGGTGGCCATGTCCTTCCTATGGCCATTGATTATCGGATATATCTTGCCGTGGGAGAAAATGGCTCCTCTTTTCATCGCCTCTTCTCTGATATAGATGGGAATATAAGAAAGATAGGCGTAGACGAAGATGCATCTCCAGGAGATTGGGCCGGCTTTGTCTTGGGCGCCATGGATATATTGGGCATTAAAGGTAAATCTGGCGGGCTTGATCTTTTATATTTAACCAATATACCCATTGGTGCAGGGCTCTCCAGCTCAGTAGCCATATCGGTTGTGACCCTGGAAGCATTGGTTGCCTTGTTTGATATGCATTGTACAAAGGAAGAGATAGCATTTTACGCCCAGAGGATAGAACATGAAAAGATCGGGGTTTTATGCGGAATAATGGATCAATTTGCAGTGTGTATCTCCAGAGAGGGCATGGCGCTACTCATCGATACATTGTCCAATCAGTATAAACATATCCCTCTGGATTTTAAAGGAGCCGGCCTTGGCATTATAGATTCTGGCATTACCCGCAGACTAACGGACAGTTCCTATAATACAAAGAGGATGGAGTGTGAGGAGATAAAGGTAACACTTGATACTAAAGGCATAATAGATAGAAATACTCCCTTAGCCAGGCTAAGCAACGCGCAATACGAAAGATCAGTTAGTATTCTAAAGGAAAGCCTTGGAAAGAGACTGCGGCATATTTATACTGAGGAGAAAAGGGTTATGGAATTTTGTGATGCACTCTCTAAGGGGGATGTCTATGCTGCAGGAAGATTGCTCAATCTCTCCCATAAGAGTCTGTCGGGCGACTATGAAGTGAGCACCAAAGAGCTTGATTTTATAGTAGAGCGTGCAATAGAATCTCATCATGTGTTTGGTGCCAGGTTGATAGGCGCTGGATTTGGGGGTTCCGTGCTCATCCTTTATAGGGATGGCAGGTGGGATGACATTTCTTCTCATATCCTCAGGGGGTATCATGAATATTTTGATAAAGAGGCAAAGGTATATTCTATTAAGAGCGGTTATGGCTCGTGTGTAGAATTTAGGGCCTAATCCGCGCAGTGATTATATCTTTGTGTTTTCTATAACGAATAATTTGCACCCATGGGATTCTAAGATCCCTGCCTTTAGTATGTCATCCTCAATAGAAGCCGGCCTGCCTGTCCAGAAATCATGCACTGTCTTAGGTTTAGGACTACGTAGATTTACATGCTTGAGATTATACACTTTATGTTCAGCATGTTTACTAAAGTTATATACACCTATAAACGTCTTATCATTGCCCTGGGCCACTTGAATCTCTGGTATCTGATTGATCATCAGGTCAGGGCAGTAGTATCTCAAAGAATGTTTAGACACTTCTTTGGACAGGTAAAGCGCCTTTTGTATGAGCTCTTTTTGTTTATCGTCTAACGAGTCCAGGGCGTCTGATAACATGAGGGGGCCTCCGGAGAGCGCAATTACTGTAGCAAGCGTTATGATCTCAGTATGTGTTAGCTTGTTGTCTACCTTGCGTACTATCAAACAATCAGGGTCATTCAGCCACCACTTCTTTTGCATGACTGTGCGCGTCAAGGTATTTCTAATACAATTTTTTGTAGATAGCTGTTCAAATCCCTGCCCAAGGAACTCTGAGACAAAATCGCTCCAGTATGGGGTAACATCATCACCTATACGCATGGTATCCACCATGCCTATAGCAGGGCCAAGAGGGCAACCACAGCCCAAAATAAGGGTTTGGGGTTTGCATGATTTGCGGATAAGAGCTAGCCCAAGCCTCATCACCTCAGCCAGGGTTAAGGATGGATCATGACGGAGGCCAGGGAGACATCCTGCATATAGGAAGTCTATCTTTAAAAATCCAAATCCATATTCATATGTCAGGGTGGAAAACAGATCCTTGATATGGTTCTGGACACCAGGATGAGTAACATCAAGGGCATAACTCTTTCCAAATATACCCCAGTTTGGGTTCCACAGAGAGACTACAGGGCGCGAGTGCTTATCTTTTAGAATCCAATCAGGATTATCTTTGAATATGGATGAGTCCTTCCTTACCATAAAAGGAGCAGTCCATATTCCGGGTATTAGATCAGCATCTTTTATCTTTTTGCTGATAGTCTTTAGGCCACTTTTAAACTTGCTGTTTGTCTCTAACCAGTCGCCCATTGCCCTTTGATAGCCATCGTCGAGCTCGAAGATATCTATATTGAATGTCTTTTTATCCACCTTTATTATCTCAAGGTTTTTGATAAGCTCATCTTCATCTATATGGGCAAAATAATAGTACCAGGAACACCATCCGTCC
>CAZVAH010000302.1:0-2624 GCA_964625035.1 uncultured Bacteriovoracaceae bacterium
GAATGCATCCTTTAGATTCTTACTATATTGGGCCTTTCTTGCCAGATGGGGCAGTAAATCCTCTATAGTAAAACATGGGCCTTTCTCGTCTTCACCTATCTCTATGTCTATAGCACCCCCGTCTTTTTTTATTACTACACCGTGGAGAGCAAGTGGCCTGGCCAGCCACTGATACTTTTTTATCCCCCCATAATAGTGGGTCTTTAGCATTACAAGCTCTGTATCTTCATATAGGGGATTTACCTTTAAATCGAGCCTGGGGGAGTCCAGATGGGCCACAATGATCCTTAGTCCGTCACTCAAGGGCAATTTCCCTTTTCTATAGATTGCAATAGCCTTTTTTCGATTCTCTATGGAATAAATCCCCCTTTCCCCTTTCAGCCTTTCCTTTATATAGGAGACCGCCTCCCTCTCTGTCTTTACATCTGAGATAAAGGAGATGTATTCCTTGCTATAGGTGTTAATCTCTTTGTCTTTACCTTTTAATATTTCCCATCCAGATTTTCTTTCCAGGGCAAGGTCACTGCCTGTTTGTTTTTTCTTTGGCATCTTTTTGTTCTGACTCCTCTTCTTTTATTTCTTCAGAGTAAACTTCAGTTAATGCCCTTACCTCTATACCGGCATCTTTGAGGGCCTTTCTGATCTCTGCTTTCTTGGCGTTTGTCACCTTTAGGATATAATTGGAATGCTTCATTTAAACCTCCCTGCTATAATGTGGTTGCACTTTGCACACCTGCCATCTTTTATGTTGTTTTCTGTCACATAGTAACCTTTTCTTCCTATAACAAGCGAGTTGCAATTAGGGCAATATGTATTTTCCCCTTCGTGGCCCGGAACATTACCAGGGTACACGAATTTAAGCCCCTCATTTGATCCTATCTCCCTTGCCATTTCAATGGTTGTAACAGGGGTAGGGGGTGCATTGTTATATTTGTATTGGGGATAGTACCGGCTTATATGCCATGGGATATCAGGGCTTATTGATTTTATAAACCCAGCTATATCAGTAAGTTCCCCACTTGAATCATTTTCACCGGGTATGATAAGGGTTGTGATCTCTATCCATACGCCTTCCTCAAAGTAGGCCTTGATTGCATCTAATACTGGGCCTAGCCTTGCTGAGCACAGCCTTTTGTAGAAGCCATCATTAAATGATTTCAGATCAATGTTTGCTGCATCGATTATTCCCTTTAGTTCTTGCCTTATTATATCAGGCGAGATAAAGCCGTTTGTGATAAGGCAGTTTAATAAACCCTTTTCTTTTCCTAACCTTGCAGTATCCAAGGCATACTCCATGAATATAGTGGGTTCTGTGTAGGTATATGCGATACTCGAACACCTATTGGCCAGGGCATTATTTACAATCTCTTCTGGCAGGAATTTTTCTCCTGTGATGTTACCTGTATTTACAGGATATTGAGAGATATCGCTGTTTTGGCAGAATTTGCACCTGAAGTTACATCCCACTGTGGCAACAGAAAAGGCATAAGAGCCAGGCAGCACATGGAATAGAGGTTTCTTCTCTATGGGATCAATATTTGTTGCTACAGCCCTTCCATAGACGAGGGTATACAGGGTCCCATCTATATTTTTTCTCACAGAGCATATACCGAGCCCGCCTTCCTTTATAATACATTTGTGGGGGCAGAGTTCGCACCTAATTTTATTGTCTTCTAATCTGGTCCAGAACCTTGCAATCTCCATATATAATCCTTAATCCCTGTACCTTGCCCCTTTGTCGGCAGACAGGGCCATTTCGGCATACCTCTTGAGCACCCCTGATAATTTTTTCTCTGGTGGAGCCCAGTTTTTTCTTCTTTGTTCCATCTCCTTTTCATCAACAAGGAGATCAATCCTCTTTTCTGGTATATCTATCTCTATTACATCTCCTTGTTTTACAAATGCAATGGGCCCACCTTGAGCTGCCTCTGGAGAGAGGTGACCGATAGCCGCACCCCTTGTGCCACCGCTGAACCTGCCATCCGTTATGAGGGCCACATCCTTGTCCAGGCCCATACCTGCAATAGCAGATGTTGGGGTAAGCATCTCCCTCATACCAGGGCCACCCCTTGGCCCTTCATATCGAATTACAATTATATCACCTTTATTTATTTTACCAGACATGATTGTTTGGGTAGCGTCCTCTTCAGAATCAAATACCCTTGCAACCCCTCTTCTTTTCATCATTTCAGGTGCTACCCCTGATTGTTTTACTACCGCGCCGTCAGGTGCCAGAGAACCCCTTAATATGGCAATGCCGCCTTCTTTGTGACATGGGGCATTGATCGGTCTTATTACCTCCGAATCGACTATCCTTGCTGAGGCCAAATTCGTCTTAAGTGTATCTCCTGTTACTGTGAGGACATTTGTATTTAAGATATCTGTCTCATCCAACCTCTTCATTAGGGCCTGAATGCCTCCAGCGTGGTAAAGATCCTCTAAGTGATAAGGGCCTGCAGGAGAGAGGTTGCACAGGTGCGGAACCTTAGAGCTCATATTATCAAAGTCATCTAAATCCAGTTCTATCCCTGCTTCGTATGATATGGCCGGCACATGGAGGACAGTATTGGTCGAACAGCCCAGGGCCATATCCACTGCTATTGCGTTTTTGAATGCCTTAAGGG
>CAZVAH010000303.1:0-2621 GCA_964625035.1 uncultured Bacteriovoracaceae bacterium
GATCTCCCTTTGATATATGTCTCGAATCTGTTGAAATTCCTGTAAATATTGTATCAGGTTCTCCTACAATAAGGCGCGCTTTTGTGACTTCTACTATATCTTTTACTTTTAAGCCCCTCATCATGGCCCGAAGACCTCCTTAATATATGAAAGGACAACCTCTTTATCATCAAACGGGGATTTCTCCCTTCCTACTATCTGGTATTGTTCATGGCCCTTTCCTGCTATAAGCAGACAGTCTCCTACTGAGATAGACTTCAGCCCCAGCATGATTGCCTTGCGTCTATCTGGTTCCACCTCTACGTTGGAGAGCCCATTTATACCAGAGAGTATATCCTTTATAATCGCCTTCGGGTCTTCTGTCCTTGGATTATCTGAGGTTATTATACTCAAATCTGACAATAGGGAGACAACACGACCCATCTGAGACCTTTTTGACCTATCCCTATCCCCACCACATCCGAACACTGTTACTACTCTTCCCTTAGTGAATGCCCTTACAGACCTTATCGCCTTAGCTAATGCCTGGGGGGTGTGGGCAAAGTCAACCAGTACATTAGTATCATATGGGTTTTCTACAACTTCCATGCGACCAGGTACCTTTTTTAAAGAGCATATCCCGCGGACAATCGCATCCTTGGGGAGATTCAACGCTATTGCTGCACTCACTGAAGCCATGATATTATACGCCTGCACGCCGCCTAGGAGATGGCTTTTTATATCTAGTGCTCCCATTGGGGTTTCAAGCACAAGGGATAG
This sequence comes from uncultured Bacteriovoracaceae bacterium, assembly GCA_964625035.1. GTDB lineage: Bacteria > Desulfobacterota > Desulfomonilia > UBA1062 > UBA1062 > JAGGYK01. The sequence continues at coordinate 760 of CAZVAH010000303.1, forward strand.
GCCATGAGAACTCACCTCTATAGAAGAAGATCTCACCATAGCGCTGTCTTTTGTCCCGAAGGTTATGGGGGTGGAAACCTCTCTCGCGAGGTGTTCTCCATATGGATCATCTATGTTGATTATGGCCTTACCACCCAGGTACTTAGAAAAAAGTTTTTTCTTGGCTGCAAAGTAGGCATCCATATCCTTGTGATAGTCCAGATGATCCTGGCTCAAATTTGTAAAGATCGCATAGTCAAACCTTAGTGCACCTATCCTATCCTGATGAAGCCCATGGGACGAGACCTCCATAATACAGGTGTCAACCCCTGATTTTCTCATAGTGGAGAGTGTCTCAAATAATTCTGTAGGGGAAGGTGTTGTAATTACAGATGATATAGAAATATCTTTGTATCTCGTCTCTATTGTCCCAATAACACCAGGGGCCTTTCCGGATGCACTTAATATCGCCTCTAGAAGATAAGCAGTGGTAGTCTTACCATTCGTACCGGTTATGCCCACAAGTGTAACATCCTTTGCCTTGGGATACCACAAGGGCAACAATATTTCTAAGGCCTTCTTGGTATCTGCCACCTCAATGTATGTTGCATCGATGCCACCAGGTAATGTCCCCTTTTCACATATTATGACGCCAGCACCTCTTTTAATGGCATCTGATATAAACCTATGCCCATCTGTAGTTGAACCCCTTAAGGCAATAAAGGTGTCCCCCTTTTTTATATTTCTTGAATCAATCTTTATATTGCCTACTCTTGTGTTGCTGCCCTTAATTATGCACCCAGGCAATATGGCCTTTAAATCAGATACCATCTCAACTATTCCTTCTGGGCTATCTTTATTGTGGGGCCTACATTCATTACATTGACGCACTTACCTGCAATCTCTTTGAACACAGGGCATGTGACCTGACTTGCATAATAGTTAGGATGTGGTTCGTCTATACACACAAGCATAGTAATAATAGGATTGGCATTTCCATCCAATAGCCCACCAAAAAATGTGGTGAGATAAGCGCTGTGAGAATATGTCCCTGTTATGGGATCAATCTTCTGTGCTGTGCCTGTCTTACCAAAGACATGATATCCATTCATTTTTGCAGCCTCACCTGTCCCTCCGTCTTCGACAACAGATCTCATTATATTTATAATCTCCTCTGAGGTCTTGGGAGATATAACCCTTCTGATAATGGAAGGCTTGTATTTATGTATGATATGGCCTTTAGTATCTGTAATGGCGTCTATCAGGTGGGGCTTCACAATAACCCCCCCGTTTACCATGGCATTAAATGCAGTAATCAACTGAATACCTGTAAAAGCAACCCCCTGGCCAAAAGCGATATTTGCCATATCTATATCTGTCCATCTCCCAGGTTCCCTGATAATCCCACGAGCCTCCCCTGGAAAGTCTATACCTGTTGTAGCCCCGAGGTTAAAGGCCTTTATGCACTTATAAAGATCATGCGCCCCGATACTCTCCACTAGCTTTACCATCCCGATATTGCTGCTGTATCTTACGATATCCTTAACAGAAAGCCATCCATATTTTTCATGGTCATGTATTGTTATATGATGAAAGGAAAGCTTACCGTTTTCACAAAATATGATATCTTCCGGTTCAAAGATACTATGATCCAGGCCCCAGCTTACAATAAAAGGCTTTACGATAGAGCCGGGTTCAAAGGCATCAACAACTATTCTATTTTTATGTCCAATAAGATCTCTGTATGACCTTCTATTGGGATCAAAGCTGGGGCAAGAGGCCATGGCATATATATCGCCAGTACTAGGGTTTGTTACTATTACGAAACCAGAGCGTGCATTATCCCTTTGAATGGCATTCCTTAATACTGTAGAGGCTATATA
>CAZVAH010000304.1:0-501 GCA_964625035.1 uncultured Bacteriovoracaceae bacterium
CTTTAAGAGATAAAAAGGGAAGAAACCAAGTATGGAAGTGAGACTTGGGCGCTAGACCCTGTAGATTAGACCTCTATTAAACAAACCTTGATTTTTCCATCCAGAAGATTGAAAGTAGTTCTTTGTGTTCCTAATAAAGATATAGGAATCAAGCCGGATAAGAAATATGGTCCTTTGGTCCGGATAGATTAGCAGGGGAAAAAGGAGAAAAAGGACATGGATATAAACAGGCTCACGCAAAGATCACAGGAGGCACTTCAGGATGCACAGACCAAGGCAGTACGTCTTGGCCATGTTGAGATTGATGGTGAACATTTGCTTTTTGCCTTGCTGGATCAGCCAGATGGACTCGTGCCTCGTATCCTGGCCAAGATGGATATACAGGTGGAGTCATTTAAGGCAGAGGTTGAAAGAGAGCTGCAAAAAAGGCCAAAGGTCTCAGGCCCGGGGGCTGAGCCCGGCAAGGTCTATATAACTCAAAGACTTAATAGGATCCTGGTC
>CAZVAH010000304.1:511-2610 GCA_964625035.1 uncultured Bacteriovoracaceae bacterium
GGTCAAGGAAGAAGATGAGGCCAAAAATCTCAAGGATGAGTATGTCTCTGTGGAGCATCTGGTGTTTGCCATGATAGATGAGGGGCCGTCTACTCCAGCCGGGCGGATATTTAAGCAGTTTAATATTACCCGTGAGAGGTTTTTGCAGGCACTAACATCTATACGAGGCAATCAGCGGGTTACCAGTGCCATGCCTGAACAGGCCTATGAGGCATTGGGAAAGTATGGCCTTGACCTGGTTGCTCAGGCCAGCCTGGGAAAGCTGGATCCAGTAATAGGCAGGGATGCAGAGATCAGAAGGATTATCCGGGTGCTTTCCAGGAGGACAAAGAACAATCCTGTTCTTATTGGAGAGCCCGGGGTAGGCAAGACCGCCATTGTTGAGGGCCTGGCACAGCGGATTGTACGCGGTGATGTACCTGAGGGGCTAAAAGATAAGACCATCTTTGCACTCGATATGGGTGCGCTGGTCGCAGGGGCTAAATTTAGGGGCGAGTTTGAGGAAAGGCTTAAGGCAGTCCTGAACGAGATAAAGGCGAGCGATGGAAGGATACTGCTATTTATCGATGAGTTACATAACATTGTTGGCGCTGGAAGGGCAGAAGGGTCTATGGATGCGGGTAATATGCTTAAACCCATGCTGGCACGAGGGGAACTGCATTGTATAGGCGCAACCACATTGGATGAATATCGTAAATACATAGAAAAGGATGCAGCCCTAGAACGGCGTTTCCAGCCGGTCTTAGTAGATCCACCTACTGTGGAGGACACCATATCTATCCTAAGGGGTCTAAAGGAAAGGTTTGAGGTCTACCATGGGGTAAAGATTCTAGATAGTGCGCTTGTAGCTGCTGCAGTGCTGTCCAACCGGTATATATCAGATAGGTTTTTGCCGGATAAGGCCATTGATCTAGTGGATGAGGCCTGTGCAATGGTACGTACTGAGATCGATTCTATGCCAGCAGAGCTTGATGAGGTAACCCGCAAGGTAATGCAATTAGAGATAGAGCAGGCGGCTCTAAAGAAGGAAAAGGATAAGGCAAGTAAGGCCAGGCTTGAGGAGTTGCGCAAGGAATTGGGTGATCTTAAGTCTCAGGCAGGGGCCATGGAGGCACAATGGGATGCAGAAAAACAGGCCATTGGCAAGGTTAGGGCAATAAGAGAGGAGATCGAAATAGTTAGACGAGATATCGAGAAGGCCCAAAGGGAATATGATCTGGACCGCGCAGCGCAACTCAAGCATGGTAAACTCCCCGAATTAGAGGTTCGTCTTAAGGACCAAGAGGATAGATTAACCAAAGACCAGGGCGGTAAAAGGCTACTTAGAGAGAATGTGACTGAAGATATCATTGCCGAGATCATCTCCCGGTGGACAGGTATACCCGTTACCCGTTTGATGGAGGGTGAAAGGGAGAAGTTATTAAAGCTCGATGAGATTATGCACAAAAGGGTTGTAGGCCAGGATGAGGCAGTGATGCTTGTTGCTGATGCCGTGCTCAGGGCGCGTTCCGGGATCAAGGACCCTAAAAGACCAATCGGCTCCTTTATCTTTTTAGGGCCGACAGGTGTTGGCAAGACCGAGCTGGCAAAGACCCTTGCGCAGGCCCTTTTTGATACAGAAGAGAATATGATCCGCATTGATATGAGTGAGTATATGGAAAAGCATACTGTATCTCGATTGATAGGCGCCCCCCCTGGTTATGTAGGCTATGATGAAGGGGGACAACTCACTGAGGCTACTCGCCGCAAGCCTTATTCAGTGATCCTGTTTGATGAGATAGAAAAGGCTCACCATGATGTCTTTAATGTGCTTCTTCAAATACTTGATGATGGCAGGGCCACAGATTCTCATGGGAGGACTGTGGATTTTAAAAACACTGTTATTATTATGACATCAAACATCGGATCCCAATATCTGGTTGAAGGTATTACAGATCATGGAGAGATCAGAGAGGATGCGCGGGGGAAGGTTATGGATGAGCTCAGAATGCATTTTCAGCCAGAGTTTCTCAATCGGGTGGACGATATAGTGCTATTTAAGCCTTTGATATTTGAAGAGATCAAAAAGATAGTAGACCTCTTAACCAAGGAGTTGAAGA
>CAZVAH010000305.1:0-793 GCA_964625035.1 uncultured Bacteriovoracaceae bacterium
GAGTAGATAAAGGCTATGATTGCCCCGATTAAAAATGATAAAGATAATATTAAGTATAATGGACACCCCTGGGTAGCATAACCAAAAAATTTGATTGTTGCTGGTTGCTGGTTTGATATACCGAATAGAATTCCAGCTACGATTACTATTATAAGAGATAGTGCCTTTATGTATCTCAAGGAAGTCCTCCTTTAATCTTATCTCTGGTTTGCTTGATATGTTCGGAGATCATGTGGACATCTGCAAGTACAGGCATAAAATTGGTATCTCCCTCCCATCTTGGGACTATATGGATGTGAATGTGTTCATCAATACCAGCGCCTGCAATTGAACCTACATTGCACCCTACATTGAATCCCTGAGGTTTCATTGTGGTCTTTATCGCAGAGATGATCTCTTTGAGCATAGATATAATCTCCATAAGCTCATCATCATTCAACCCTTCAATATGCCCTATATGCCTGTAAGGTGCTATAATGCAATGCCCGGTCGTGTATGGGTATTTGTTCATTATGGAAAAGCAAGATCCCCCCTTCTTTAATATAAGAGGGTCATTTGCTTTTGGTGCCTCACAGAAGATGCAGCCGTTATCTTCTGAGTTTAAGATATAATCTACTCTCCATGGCGCCCATATGTTTTTCATATCTTTATGATTTTTCCTTCTATCTCTTTATCATCTATTTCTATTATACCTATAGAATTGTCTTTTGTAAATCTAGTGTCTGTGGGCGAGCCTGGATTAAAGAAAAACACACCATCTTCTTTACCTGAAAATGCCTGATGTGTGTGTCCG
>CAZVAH010000305.1:803-2583 GCA_964625035.1 uncultured Bacteriovoracaceae bacterium
AGCATCCACCTCGCTAAACTCCTGCCTTATTCGTGCCCTCATTCCATGCGGGTCAGCCCATCCATGGATAATACCGATCCGGACATCTTCTACCTCAATGGACTGTTTTAAAGGAAATCTGTCTGAGACCTCCGGGTAGTCCATATTGCCGGAGACTGCAACGATATCTTTACCTGTCTCATAGAATATATCTATGACACAGAGTTTTACCATATCACCTGCATGGATTATCAGGTCTACATCAAAAAAATATTTAGAGGCAATCTCTTCGATTAAATCAGTTGGGTTCTTTAAGTGTGTATCTGATATTACGCCTATCTTTTTCATATGTTATTTAGAGAACATACCAGGCGATATTTTTCAACAGGGAAATAGCAGGTACTGAGTAATAACGGGAATAATAATTGTCGTCAGAGAGGAATAATAGTTAACGCCGGACAGGACGGAGAAGGGGACATCCATAAATATATAAAAAGATAGATTTGGTAAAGATTCGCCCCTTTCTTTCTCCCCGGTTAGCCTCTCATCACCCCTATAAATCTTTCCAGCTTGCCCTTTTCTGTGAGGACCTTTGCTGCCATGTCTTTGAGTGTAGCAGGTATCTCTGGAATCTCAGGCCTTTTTATAAGCGTTATGGCATTTACGGGACATTTGGTTTCACAGAGACCGCATCCTATGCATTTCTCCTTATTTATATATGCAATGTCGTCTTCTACCCTTATAGCTTCCATCGGACAGCGTTCATCTGCACATATTCCACACCCAATACACAGATCAGCATCTACCTGGGCGAGGAAAGAGCTGGTGAGAAATGCGTGCGGGAGGTTGAGTGCGTCTTTCCGCGCAGAATAGTACAGCAGCAGGGGCAGCAGTTGCATATGAGGGTAGCCCTGTCTGTACTGTTATTGGTCGTGTGAACCAGTCCAGCCTCTTCAGCCCTCCTTAACACAGCCAAGGCCTCCTCCTTTGTGATCTCACGGGCACGCTCGCGCCGGACAAGAAATTTTGCCGGAGAACCGAATATTAGGCAGACATCTATTGGCCTGTCGCACGCACCTACGCTTACCCTGCATGCACAATTTGTAACAGCGATATATGTCTGCTGTTCTATAAGTTCTGAAGCACTCTCGTATGGAAGCACTTCGGTCTGAGCTTCCAGATCTCTTTCCACCGGCACAACCCGCATCATCGGGGTGGGATTTCCGGCAAATGCCTTGCCTAGCCCATCTCCATGATACTCCTGCCACAGCTGAGCAAGTTTTTCATGAAATGGCGTGCCGCCTCCCTGCATGAATGGAAATTCAAACAGGCCCGGTATGGTGGGCACAAGACCGTAATATTTTATGCCATCTTTCTCCTGGGAGAAAATGATAACCTTATCTGCCATGGCCTCCAGCCTCTTTTCAGCCTCCTCCATGGTGAGGCCTATAGCCTCTGAAATTTCATTTACAGGCTTTGGCGAAAAATTCATGTGAAGTGCTATCTCCACCTCATCAGGCGTGAAAAGGATATGGAGTATCTCATCAAAAGCCCTGGATCTTGGAGCACCTGACGGGTGAGAGTCAAGTATCTGCCGTAATTTCTCGTAATTATCCATGTTATCCCCCTTAAATAGGTAAAAATTTATTATATCATTTTTTTTCCCTTTAATAAATCCATTATCCAGGCTTTTCGGTTAGGGACTTCAGAGATCTGTTCAGCAGGCCTCTTTTTAAGGCCATAGCGTCGAGAGGAAAGGGTTTAAGTCTGCGTTTGACTTTAGTCATTAGCAGACGAGAGG
>CAZVAH010000306.1:0-2577 GCA_964625035.1 uncultured Bacteriovoracaceae bacterium
AAGCAAATCAATAAGGTAAAGATTGAACTAGAGGCCAAGAAAAAAAAGCTCTCTAATAAAAACTTCCTGAACAAGGCAAAAAAGGATGTAGTTGAAAAGCAAAAATCTATTAAAGATGAGCTTGAATTCAGATTGTCCAAACTTCTACAGGCAAAGGCCGTGTTAGAAGGAAATGAGCCTTCCTGATGTAGCCGTAGTTAAGGAATTTATTGAACTTGAAGAAATAGATTCCACAAACAGGTATGCCCTTGATATGGGTAAGCCTGGCCTGCTGGTAGTATCAAAGGGACAGGCATCTGGCAGGGGCCGCAGGGGAAGGTCATGGTACTCTCCAAAAGGGACAAATCTTTACATGACCCTAACTACCTCCAGACCTGATCCAAGATATCCCATTGTAATAGGCGTAGCTGTCCATGAGGTGATCACAGACATGCTCTGCCGATCCAATAAAGATGTTATCATCAAGTGGCCAAACGATATACTTATACAAGGCAAAAAGGTCTGTGGAATTTTATGTGAGTCAAAGAGAGAAATCACAGCATTGGGGATAGGTGTAAATGTAAATCAGGACCATTGGCCTGATGATATATCTGAAAAGGCCATATCCTTAAAAGAGGCATCGGGGCATCCACTTGAGGTACGCTATGTATTACACAAAATTCTCATCAGCCTTAATAAATGGCTTTCTATATACTGGGAGAATGGCTTTAGCCCAATCAGAGAGGCATTTTTAGAGCACAGCCATATAATAGGGGCTAGGGCCCGTACACAAGGGGACAGACAATGTAAGATCATAGGATTAGACATGGAGGGACACCTCCTCGTAGAGGCATCAGGCCGTGTTCGCCATCTTTTAAGTGATGATATCCATATAGATTTATAAACTCTACTCTTGGCAGAGACCATTAAATAAATATTTAGGACAGACCTGTAAGTGTACTATTCATGTAGTTCTGGGACAGCAGCATATGGAAGCCCCACTTGCTAGATCACAGCAAATGGGTAGTAGGCTTCCATGGTCTGACGCTTATGGTATATTTCGCTATCGTGATCAGGACTTGAGACCAAGCCCTTAATTCTGTCAATTGCCTTGATGGTTTCCTTATATCCTGCCTCCTGGCACTCTTTCATCTTGCTGAACTCATAAAACTTATACCCGTTGATGTCTGGTGAGATGACAATGTCGGCAAGCTTCTTCTCAACGATGTTCAACCTGTGTCCACGGATATTAGCGGCATGATTTATTACCTCTACGCCATTCTTAAAAGATTTTTGGGCTGTTTTGGACTCTGTATCGATAGCAATTATCTTCTTTGCCCCGAGCAGGTGCGCTGCCAGCACAGGGACTACACTGATGACCCCCCCGTCCATGAGGACCCTACCCCCGTATAGCACAGGTTTGCATAGGCCGGGGTATGCGCTTGATGCATACAGGATGGTGGGCAATTCCCCCTTTGTTACAGCAACTGCTTCTGCAGTGTTGTAATCCGTTGTAAGGGCAGCAAAGGGTATGGCCGTGTCTTCGATCAAAAACTTGCGGGATAAGAGTACACCATCACCCAAGATGTTTGCGTAGATCTTTTTCACAAGCTCTTCAGATACTATGCCCTGGCGCCTAAAGGCATTGATAATCCCAAAAGAGAAGGCCAGGAAAGAGGTGGCCTTGGAAAATACAGTTTCACCATGACGGTTTATAGTCCTTTCCATCTTTTGCAGCATCTTGTTGGACGAGAATCTGTTGGCAAAGCCTTCTACATAGACAGGGTCTTGCAGGTATGCATACACTGCTCCCAGGACTGATCCAATGCTGCTCCCCACTATCAGATCAGGCTCAATACCATGCTCATGAAGTGCCTTGAATACACCTGCATGGGCCATACACCGCACACCACCGCCTCCTAACACCAAGGCCGTATTGTATCTCGTCATACCCTTCTCTCCTCTATTCCATTTAAAAGGCTGCGGCACTATCTTGACCCTCATACAATTGCTGAGACATCTCTTCTCTATCTTCTTCCAACTTCATATGGATATCTTGATCTTTTTCGTACTGTTCATAAGCTTCTTTTGCCTCATCAATAAGTATTTCTCCATACTCTGGATCGTTTTTTACATAAGAACTGGCATCCTTCATAAAGATCTGCCTGTCTAATCTGTAGGATAGACGGTCCGCACCTTCTGGATAAGATCGTTTGCGCTTGAGCATATCTGATATGTTTTTGTAATATTTTCCTCTCCATACCGGGTCAACCACCCCTGCAACTTCCTTAGAGTAGTCGTCCAAAAAGGCGACTATCTCTGGATCTTCGATCAGATTTTCTGCCCCTCCTGCCGTTGGCCTTGCATTATGCCTTTTACATATTCCCCTCAAAACTTTGGGGTTGTCGATAATCATGCAGGGCCTTAAAAGGTTATCCGTATGGGGCTGATGCTGCCGTATCGCTGTGAAGAAGGGTGACTTGAGTGCCTCAAGTAGTGAGTGTTTCTTGATGTTATGGGTGGCAAAATGTACAAAAATGCATGGCTCTATATCGCCTTTGTGATTGATATGGAGATACCTCCTCCCACCTGCAATAC
>CAZVAH010000307.1:0-2567 GCA_964625035.1 uncultured Bacteriovoracaceae bacterium
ATTATAGGTACTGTCCACGTGATATTATGGGAAGACCAGTAGCTATTATAGGATCAGGCCAGACAAGGCATGGAAGGAGATTTGATGTCACATATTCCGAGTTAGTAAAAGAGGCGGTTGACAGGGTGTTTGATAGTACCGGGATATCTCCTGAAGATATTGATGGTGTTGTCTCTGGGACCATGCCATCCATGATGGAAGGCGTTGCACTCACCCACTTTTATTTTGCTGATGTCCTTCGTTCTGTGGGCAAACCTATTTTAAAGACAGAGACATGTGGATCTACCGGTGTCTCCCTGGCTATTACAGGCTATTACTGGGTGGCATCTGGAATGGCTGATCTAGTGCTTGTAGTAGGTTCTGAGAAGATGAATGAGGGCGATTCTCAGGCAACAATGACCACAGTAGTCGAGCCGTTCTATCAGAGGTATTTTATCTCTGGTGCACCAGGGATATTCTCCATGCAGTCCCAGCAATGGATGGTACATTATGGCATACCTGAAGAAAGGGTAAGGGCTGCTGCTACCAAGCTATCCATAGACCACCACAATGATGCCTTTGACAACCCCTATGCACATATCAAGAAGAAGCTCACCGAGGAAGAGGTGAACAATGCCAGGATTATCACCTACCCTGTAAGGTTATGGGATGTATGCCCGAACTCTGATGGGGCTTGTGCCACGATATTTGCTTCCGAAGATGCGGCAAAGAGGATTGGCAAAAAGGCAGCATGGATCAAGGGAGTGGGCTATTCCGGAGAGGAGTACTGGTTTGGCGATAGTGACAAGGTGGTCTGGCAGTGCGCCATTGATGCGGCGAAACAGGCATATGACATGGCAGGCATAAAGGACCCGAGGAAGGAATTAGATGTTGCTGAGGTGTATAATCCGTTTACCTTCCAGGAATTGTTATTTTATGAATGTTTTGGTTTTTGTGATTTTGGTAAGGCCTGCGATGAGACTTTAAAAGGTACTTTTGCGAAGGGGGGCGAGCTCCCCTGTGATCCCTCAGGAGGGACTCTGTGTACAAATCCAATAGGTGCGACAGGGCTCAACAGGGTGGCCGAGGCTGCATTGCAAGTAATAAATCAGGCTGGAGAGCGTCAGATACCTGGAGCGAAGTTGGGCCTGGCCCATGCAATGGGTGGTGTCGACCAGTATAATGGAGTGATGATCCTTGGTTCTGAACTTTAGGAGGATGGTTATGACAAAAGAGTATAATACACTAAAACATGTGATTGAACTTCCACACAAGTATGCAGCAGGTCCTGCATGGACAAGGTTTTATGATGGACTAAAACAAGAAAAGATATATGGATCAAGGTGTCAAAAGTGCAAAAAAATCTTTGTCCCTGCAAGGTCATATTGCCCTGCCTGCCAGGTTAGTGCAGATGAATGGATAGAGGTTTCTCAAGAGGGTAAGGTAATATCATGGGCTTTATCTATAAGCCATGAATTCTTCGGTATGCCAGTGAGCCCGCCTTTTATTACAGCCCTTATCAGGCTTGATGATACAGATTGCGATTTCCTACACTTCATCGGTGGCATCGATTTAAGTAATGCCAAAAAGGTTAAAGACCTGATCAAGCCAGGGCTAAAGGTTAGAGCGGTCTGGAATGAAGAGAAAAAAGGCCACATGATGGATATCAAGCATTTTGCCCCTGTATCCGGGTAGGCTCAGATGGCTTTAAGTGGGAGGTGAAGTTATGGAAAAGAAATCGGAATATGCTGTCTTAACAGACAAGGTTGCAATACCGTATGAAATAGCAACAGGTCCTACATGGGCCCGCTTTTTTGAAGGCCTTAGGCAAGAAAAGATATATGGAACAAGGTGTCCTGAATGTAAAAGGGTGCTGGTACCTGCAAGATCGTTTTGCCCCAGGTGCTTTGTGGACACAGATGAATGGATCGAGATTTCACAGGAAGGCTCAATTGTCTCATGGGCGCTTACAGAATATGAATACTATGGGATGCCGACAAAACCGCCATTTATTGGTTCCCTTATCAGGCTCGATGGCACGGATTCCAATTTTTTGCACTTAATCGGTGGCTTTGACCTTAGCGACCCGGAGTTTGTGAGAAAGACTGTAAAGAATGGCATGAAGGTAAGGGCTGTTTGGAATAAAGAAAAGAAGGGCCATATCATGGATATCAAGTATTTTGAACCAGTAAAATAGAAATAGAGCCAGGAGGCTAGGATGGATTTTGCTTTTAGTGATGAACAAAAGATGTTTAGAGATACACTTTACCGGTATGGTAAGGAAGAGATTGCACCACTTTGTGAAGAGGCTGACCTAAAGGGTGAGTTTAGTTATGAAATTTGGAATAAAATGGCTAAAATGGGTGTTTTGGGGCTCCCTTTTCCTGAGGAGTTGGGAGGGCAGGGTGCTGATATCGTAATGTGTTGTATTGCAGGGGAAGCCCTGGGTCATGCAGGTGTAGATGGTGGGAGCCTCCTGGCATGGGGGGCTCATACATATCTTTGCGCCTGCAACATCTTCAATTTTGGCACAGAGGAACAGAAGAAGAAATATGTTCCGAGGTTGGCATCAGGAGAGTGGATAGGAT
>CAZVAH010000308.1:0-2549 GCA_964625035.1 uncultured Bacteriovoracaceae bacterium
TTTTCAACCTTATGTGCTTTAATTGCGCTCATAATCTCTTCGATGGATAAGACATCGCCACGCACAATCTTTATTTTATCTTCATAACCTTTGATAAGCTCTGATGCTGGAGAAAAGTCAAACGCAACGACATTTTCTCCCAGATCTACCAACTTTTTTGAAACCCTTGAACCTATAAACCCTGTACCACCTATCACAAGAATTGACATAGCTTATAACCCCCTTTTTTATTTTATGTTGCCTTGTTTTATCACTCAAAAATCCACCGGGTTTTACTCGGAGATTTCAAATATCCTCTGGGCATTTCCCCCGAGTATTGCATCCACCTCCTCTTGGGTGAACTCAATTCCGTCAGGTGCCTTGGTGGGAAGGTCTTTAATCAGTTGAACGTAGTCTTTATCAGGCATGGTGGCGCGCAGGTAAGGCCCATCTGTCCCAAAGAGAACCCTATCAGAGCCAAATTCATCAAGGGCCTCCCGCAAGGTCTTGCAGAAATGAGGATAATGTGATTTTGCTACTGGTTGCCAACCAGAGAAGTCAGTAACCAAATTAAGCTTTGTAGCACCCATATGGAAGAGCTGATGGCACCAGCCAAAGCTCATGTGAGCTGCCATTATCGTCAGATGGGGAAAGTCTACCAATAGATCGTCAAGGTATATTGGATCGCAATACTTGCTGTACAAAGGAGACACTATCTGACCAGTATGAAAAATGATTGCTTTCAGCCCGAGTTCGCTCGCCTTTTCAAGAAGGCGGTATGTCTCTTTTCCGTTGGGATAAAAACCACATGATGGATGAAGTTTTAGCCCTTTCATCTTCCATTCCTTGACAAACTTTTCTAGAAGTTCACACGCATTTGCCCTCCTTGGGTCCACGCTCGCAAAGGCGATCAGCCTATCGGAATACCTTTCCTGTAAATATGCATATCCTTTATTCTGCTCTTCTATCGATGCTTTTGACGCGCCTAAGGGGTTCTCGTAATCAAGGGGAAATATCAGGCTTCTATTAATGCCTGCACTGTCCATCTCCCTTATTATTGTTGTTCCCTCAGGATCTTCAAACGTTGGTAACATTGCTTCTCGTATTACTTCCTTGGTGATACCTGCATCCTTCAAGGCATGGGCAGCAAATTCTGAAAGTTCGTCCCACCATTTGTCAGGCAGCCAATCTTGCTTTATGATATGAGTATGCGCATCTATAATCATCTTTTTGTCCTCCTTTTTTTGATTTCATTGTTTATTTTCATCACTTATATTTTTCCCCTACCGTGGGTTTTAATTCTATTATACTGGCTTTCTCTTCTGAGCCTATGCGGATTTTCACTGGATGGTCTCGAATGTTCAAATACTGCATCTCATCTTTATCCCGACTTAATATTTAGCGTTTGCATTACATCAACTAACTGTTCATCTCTCCTATCTATAATTTCGTTAATAGACTTTCCTGTGTAATCGTAAAAACCCTTGCCTGTCTTGTAGCCAAACTCACCCGCCTCGAATTTCTGTCTAACAATATCTGGAGGCTCCAAACTCGGATCATTAAATACCGAAGCCAGATACAAGCTCGCCATGTACAATGTGTCCAGCCCCATAGAATCCATGGCCTCTATAGGCCCCATGAGGCAGTAGCGCAAGCCAAGATGATGTGTCCAAGCCCTGTCGATATCTTCTTTGGAGATTCCTTCCTCCAGTAACTTCAAGGCCTGAGAGAATACACCGACCTGCAACCTGTTAATTATAAATCCAGGTGAATCCTTGGCTACAATAGGAGTTTTCCCCAATTTAATCAAAAGGTCCCTCGTTATATCTAAAGTATCTTTTGAGGTTTTCTGCCCCGGGGTTACTTCAACCAGAGGACGAATGTGAGGGGGTAACATCCAATGGACGCCCAGTACATTCTCAGGCATTTTTGTAGACGACGCTATTTCAGAAATCTTAATAGTGGATGTATTAGTGCTAAATATTGTATGGCTTTCACAGATTTCTTCAACTTTCTGAAGCACCTTTTTTTTCAAATCCAAGTTTTCTGGTACGGCCTCTACTATAAAGTCTACGCCAGTCACTGCTGTTGCCAAATCTGTAGTTTTTTGGATATTGCCTAGTGTTTCTTCTATCTTCTCCTGGCTTGTCATATCCTTTTTAAGGAGCATATCGAGGTTTAACCTCACCCTATCTAAGGCCTTATCCAGTACATCTTGGCTGATATCCATCAACCTGACTTTATAACCTTGATGGGCAAATACCTGAGCAATACCATGGCCCATGATACCTGCACCAAGTACGGCGATATTGTTAATGTCCTCTACCCTCATGTATTCCTCCTTTCTCAATAAAAAATTCAATTATGATTTCTTGTCCAAGAGTGATGGGACGTATGTATGCCTTATGCAAGCCACCCGCCATCCACAAACAAGGTCTGTCCTGTAATGTAGTTTGAGGCCTCAGAAGCCAAAAATGCCACTGCTCCAATGAGATCTTCTACCACTCCGATCCTGCCCAGGGGGGTTCTAGCAATCATCTCATCAGCTAACTCTTTGCTCTTGAGCACGG
>CAZVAH010000309.1:0-2540 GCA_964625035.1 uncultured Bacteriovoracaceae bacterium
GGATTTGAACCTCCGACCCCCTGCTCCCAAGGCAGGTGCGCTAACCAGACTGCGCCACGCCCCGCAGGGCTTAGGCTTATATCAAAGGGCTATAGGCAAGGCAAGTGTTTTTTATATCTAATACCAAGTTGTAATCAGGTCATTGCGAGGAGCTTTAGCGACGTGACAATCTCAGCCTTTAGATTGCTTCGCTACGCTCGCAATGACAATTTCGATAGGTAACTAATTGAATGTAACTTGGTATAAAAATCCCGGTGGCCTATTGTTTAAGTCAGCAGCAAGTACTAAATATCGTTCAACTATTCAGATGCCAGATGCAACCCATCGTTCTTACCCCAATCTCTCCAAACCACTGCAAGCCCTCCAAGTATTAAGACGATCCCTATAAGTATTCTACCACTTACCTGATATAAACCAAGAGATATCCATATAAGCCCCACAAAACAGGGCTGTAAGGCAAAGATTAACCCAACCTTTACAGGAGAGGCTACTATCAGGGCCCTCGTCTGGATCAAAAGCCCCCATGCAGTAACAATGAGAGCTGCATAAAAGACTACCACCCAGGAAATCAAACCCATGCCCGGGAGAATGGCTTTATTGTATACAAATATGGAACACAGGGTGGCTGTTGCTGTCTGAATTACCACCAGATGCACTGGACTTGATTTCTTAACAAAATTTGCAGTAAGGACTATATGCAATGCAATCAATATGGCACTTGCTACACCCATAATATCAAAGCTGGTCCATAAAAGGCATAAACCTATTATACATGCAAAGGTGGCTACAATCTCCCTTTTGGGGGGACTTGTCTTAAGTATAGGTATAGATAAAAATGGTATCAGAACAACAGAAAACGATAAGAAGACTGCCTCTTCAAATGGCGAGCCCTTTGATAAAGAAATATCTTGAGAAAAGTACAACAAAAAGATGAGACAGCCCAGGATCATACCCCTTGAGATATCTTTAAATTTGATTGATTTTATATCGGCTCTATAGATGATGCTTACCAGCAGATAGGCGATCAGGAATCTTGACATGGAAAAAAAACCTGCCCCCATTTGTGATATTGCCTTTGGTGTTACTACGAGGGAAACACTTAAGACAAATGCAAGTAATATCAATAATACAGTGGCCCTAGACTCACTCACCACGATCGATCCTTATCAAAATATCTTCCTCGAGACGAGCCATCTCTAAAGCCTTATCCCCTGATACGCCCTCATGTTCATATCCAGCCAGGTGGCATATGCCATGTATTAATAATTCCTTTATCCTCTCCATAGCTGTCATACCCGCTTGTTTTGCCTCATCAAATGCCCTCTGAGCAGATATTACAATGTCCCCCAAATGAGATCCTTTTGGTCCAGGGCCTTCCTGCTGAGAAAATGAGAGTACATTCGTAGGCCTGTTCCTTCCCAGATACTTTGTATTAAGCCTCTTAATATACTGGTCATCAACTATAACAATAGAGATTTCTGCCTGCTCTATCCCAAGAACCTTTAGAGCACTCACTACATATTCCCTCAGGATAGATATATCTATGGAGATGTCTTCCTGGAGATCTTGTATGTCGATAGTGATCACACCCCAGCCCTGTCATATGCCTTTATAATCTCAGACACAATCTTATGCCGTACTACATCATCCTCTGAGAAATATACAAAACTTATCCCTTCAATCCCTTTTAAAATCTGAGTTGTCTCAATAAGGCCTGATGTAATGTCACTGGGCAAATCTATCTGTGTAATATCCCCTGTTACTACTGCCTTGGAATTAAACCCAATGCGGGTCAAAAACATCTTCATCTGCTCTGATTTTGTATTCTGTGCCTCATCCAGAATAATAAAGGCATCATTTAGAGTCCTCCCTCTCATATATGCAAGAGGGGCTATCTCTATACTATCCTTTTGTATTAACCTCATCACATGGTCATAATCCATCATATCATACAAGGCATCATATAGAGGCCTGAGGTATGGATTTACCTTTTCATAAAGATCTCCGGGAAGAAATCCCAATTTCTCTCCAGCCTCGATGGCTGGACGCGTAAGGATAATCCTTTCAACCTTTTTCTTCAAAAGATATGATATAGCCATGGCCATGGCCAGATATGTCTTCCCGGTGCCAGCAGGCCCTATCCCAAGTACGATATCCTTATTCCTCATGGTATCTATATAGACCTTTTGCTGAAAACTCTTCGGGGTGACGACCTTTTTGGAAGATGCAATATAGATATTATCCACAAAGACATCCTTTAAGTTCAACGTCCTGTCCTTGGCAAGCATCCTTACTGCATACCATACATCAGAGGGATATAGGGGAAAGCCTCCCTTTAAGAGTTCATACAAATCTTTAAGTGTATGTTCTGCAAGTTCCACATCAAAGTCATCCCCTTGAATCTCAATACTGGCTCCCCTCAACGAACACTTGATCCCTATTGCCTCTTCTAATATCTTAAGGTGTGAACAACTATCCCCTGCAAGTTGCCTGAGGATATAGCTATCTTCAAACTCTATAGTGGACATCAACCTCTAATA
>CAZVAH010000310.1:0-2528 GCA_964625035.1 uncultured Bacteriovoracaceae bacterium
CCAATGGGCAATGCCGTAGCAGCCCTGGGTGGTTACGGTCTAAAGTCTATATTGGAATCTGTAATCAGGCCTATGAACATTGAGATGAACCCTATCCCTTCGGTTTCCATTATAGAGGCCATGAGGGCTGACTGCGTTGAGAGGGAATTGGAACCAAAGGCATTGAAGGATTGTGCAGTTAAAATAGAGAACACAGGAAATATCTATGGCAAGCCAGAAAAAGTGCGCACAAAATGGGCCGATGGCCTTAATATACTTGAAGGATCAGACACCATTTTATTTGTAGGAGACACAGCAGCCTATAAGGCACCTGAAGTGGCTCAGGCTGCTGCCAGGATCTTTATGCATGCAGGCATCAGGTTCGGCATTATGGATGATGAGAGATCCAGTGGTGCCTTGATGTTCAGGACAGGAAACCTGAAGGTTGGCGAAAAGATGGCAAGACATAATCTGGAGCTCCTTAAATCAAAGGGCGTAAAGGAGATCATTGTTTTATCCGCCGATGATTATTACTGCATCTCAAAGGACTGGACAAGGATATGCGGTTCTTTGCCCTTTAAGGTCAGACATATCAGTATGGTCCTCTCCGACATGGTCCGCAAGGGTCGTATAAAACCCCAAAAATTTCTCAATACAAAGGTTACCTATGAGGACCCCTGTCATTTGGGCAGGGGTATGAATATCTATGAAGACCCGCGCATTGTCTTAAGATCCATTCCAGGCCTTGAGCTTATTGAGATGTATCCAACCGCGCATGGTGCTTGGTGTTGTGGAAACTGCGGAGGCCTCCCGCAA
This sequence comes from uncultured Bacteriovoracaceae bacterium, assembly GCA_964625035.1. Lineage (GTDB taxonomy): Bacteria > Desulfobacterota > Desulfomonilia > UBA1062 > UBA1062 > JAGGYK01. The sequence continues at coordinate 796 of CAZVAH010000310.1, forward strand.
AGCGACCCTGAACTCTCAATTAAATTGGGTGAACGTAAGCTTCCACTGGTGGCAGAAACCGGGGCAAATATTATTGCCACGGCCTGCCCAGAGGTCAAGGTCCACATGCAAGAGGTTATCAGACATGCAGGTAAGGATTACCAAGTCAAAGATGTCTCGGAGCTCATAGCCGAATCTATGGAGGTATAACCATGAAACATAGCAGTGATTTTGATTTCATCAAGGTAGTAGATGAATTGGAGAAGGTGGATCTGTCGCCATTGATTCTGCCAATGCTGAAGATTATTGATCCACTCGCGGAGGTGTTTCCTGAAGGATATATCAAAAAGCTTCTTGGTCGCTTAAGACCCAGAGAGGGACAGTTTGACTTTCTTTACAGGGTTGCCCCTATGATGCCCGGCGCTATCCGGTTGGCAGGTAAGGTGGCATCCATCAGGATGGTTGGTGTTGTCCTTAATCTCTTTGCAGAGGTTATGTCCGGAATTCTCAAGGTGACCCTGCCCGTGGCAGGGATAATCGCACGCATACTAAGGCCTATTAGTGTGTTTGTCGCCAGTAGTCTCAAGAGGCTTTTGTAAGGTAGATAAGCAGAAAATTTATATCATATAGGGGGATTTATTTATGGGTAAGGAAAGGGTGGCCTTGTTTGGGGCCTCGGGTACTATGGGGTATGAAGCCTTTAAAGAATTGTGGAGGAGAAGAGCAAGATACGACATTGTGATCTTGGTGCGCCCTTCTGAGAAAAACAAGAAGCTTTTTAGAAGATATGAAGAGAAGTCAGGTATTACCCCTACCCCGGGCAAGGGCATAGTGGAGAATAACGGGTTTAAGATCGTCTGGGGAGATGCCACAAACTATACGGACGTAGAAGAGGCGATCACCGGGGTTGACTGGGTGTTTGATGCAATGGCCTATATCTCGCCCCAGGCCGACTACTATCCTGATATGGCCAAGGCGGTCAACACGGATGGTATAAAGAATATTGTGCGTGCGATAGAGGCCCAGCCCAATGGAAAAGAGCATATAAGACTGGCCTATACAGGGACTGTGGCTGCAACGGGCGACCGTCTGCAGAGCATACACTGGGGCAGGGTTGGTGATCCGTTCAAGCCGTCTATCTTTGACTATTATGCGGTAACCAAGATTGCGGGTGAAAGGGCGGTCTTAGAGTCCAATATCAAGCATTGGGTGTCTCTAAGGATGACATACATCATACCCACAGATGCCAAGGAATATCTTAGCCTTGTAGATCCGATCATGTTTCACCAGCCTATTGATTCATTTATGGAAAATGTTACGGCCAGGGATGCAGGCTATGGTCTTATAAATTGTCTCGATATACCGGATGATTCTGATTTCTGGCGCAGGACCTACAATATGGGCGGCGGGCCAAAGATGAGGTGCACATTTTATGACAATATGAATATAACCTATCATGATGTCATGGGGATGTCCGGTGTTGAGGCGTGTACAGAGAGAAGGTGGTTTGCCTTAAGAAATTTCCATATGCAGTATTATGAAGATAGCCATATTCTTAATGATTATCTTTACTATTGGAGAGATTCTCTAGAGGACTGGAGGGATGATTTTAAGAAGGGCATGCCTGTTTACATGAAGGTGGTGGCCTTTTTGTGCAAGAATGTCCCCCCCTTTAGAATGCTAGTCGAGAAGGCAACATATAGTACGCTTAGAAAACTGGCTGAGAATCACAGGAACGGGACTGTCTACTGGTA
>CAZVAH010000311.1:0-2513 GCA_964625035.1 uncultured Bacteriovoracaceae bacterium
CATTCAATGCTGTTTATGTGCGGGGTTATATATTAGATTCTACCCTCTATTACGGCAGGGGAGCAGGCATGATGCCAACTGCATCTGCTGTAGTTGGGGACATTGCTGATATAGGACGCAACATCCAATCAGGGATATACGGACGCATTCCATCTCTTGGGTATAGAGATAACCTGCCTATGAAAAGAGAAATCATACCCATTGAAGATATTACATCAAACTATTATTTAAGGATAAATGCCGTTGACAGGCCTGGTGTGCTGGCAAAGATATCAGGAGTCCTTGGTAAGAGAAATATCAGTATAGTATCTGTAATACAAAAGGGCAGAAAACAGAAAGGTTTTGTGCCTGTAGTGCTCCTCACCCATGAAGCTAAAGAGTCGAACATCAAGGCTGCTATAAAAGAAATCGCATCTTTTGAAGAGATACATGGAAGGCCTGTAGTTATTCGGGTGGAGAACAAAGACCTCAAAGATAATAAAAATGCAGCCTAAAACAGATCTAATCAAAGTAGAAAGCCTTTGTGAAGGAAGCTCCACTGTATATATCCATACCCAGGACTTGTGGTTGAGGGGGGTGTGCTCTGCAATCCGTGGACTTAGTTTGGAAGGCATCGAAGAGTTTATCGTCCAACGCAAAGGCAAGCTATTCTCTCTAAATGATCGCGTAGATACATTAAGGCCTATACAGGATGTTGACATTAAGACCCTGGTGAAAAACGATAATGTGGGGTTCATAAATGAGGCCAGACCATATCAGGTAGAGGCCTATGCAGTCCTTGCAAAAGAGGTTACATCTGCCTTGGGACATGTACCTGATACCCACATATTCACACTTATCAGTCAGGCTATATATATCGGTATAGCCAGGGGCTATGGAGAACTGTTAAGCGAGGGTTATATAGAAAGATTTCCTTTACTGGTAGGTACTTATGTGCAAGAAGAATCTATTGATATAACCAGCGAGATCTCAAGGGTTAGAGATTCAACAGGTGGCATCCTTGAATTCGTGACAGAAGAAGAGATCCGGACTGCAATTTCCTATCCAGGGATAGAGGCGGCAGGAGATTTTACAGGTATAGCCTGGTTACTACAGGAAAGAAATCGAATTAAAAAGAAGAAAAAGGTTAATTATTTAACCGGTGACATAATAATATCAAACCATATATGGACACCTATAGAAAAGGTTTCACCCTTAATCAAAAGAGAGGGGAAGACATATTGAAGAATGTTATTCTGCTTGGCGATGGAATGGCAGATAACCCTATAAAAGAGCTATCCGGCAAGACCCCTTTGGAGGTAGCACACACTCCACACATGGATAGACTTACATCAAAGGGAGACTTGGGGTTAGTAAGGACTGTAAAGCCAGGATTCCCACCGGGAAGTGATATTGCAAACATGTCAGTTCTGGGTTTGGATCCAAGCATATACTACACTGGAAGGGCACCAATCGAGGCGGTAAGTATGGGGGTAACCCTTGAAGAAGGCGATCTGGCATTTCGTATAAATCTGGTAACACTATCACCAAGAAAAAATGGCCTTATTATGGAGGATTACTGTGCTGGGCATATATCCTCACAAGAGGCAAGTGAGCTTATAGATGCACTAAAGGATAGTCTGAAACAAAATCCAGAAATAAGATTATATCATGGTATAGAGTATAGGCACTTAATGGTAATAAAAGGTTATAATAGTAGTACAAAGGGCAAACTAAAAACCATACCTCCCCATGATATAACCGGAGAATATGTAGAAAAGCACCTGCCAACAGATGCATTATTAAAGAGATTAATTCAAGATTCCTCTGCAGTATTAAAGGATCATAAAGTAAACATAAACCGTAGAAGGCAAGGCAAGAGAGAAGCAACTGCTATATGGCCGTGGGGAGAAGGGAAGGCATGCGCTATCCCTACATTGCAGGAGGAGTATGGCATTAGCGGTGCTATAATCTCTGCAGTGGACCTTTTAAAAGGGCTTGGTATGCTACGGGGCATGGAAATCATTGATGTACCTGGTGCTACAGGTTGGATTGATACAAATTATACAGGCAAAGCTCACGCTGCACTTGATGCCCTTACAAGAGTGGATTTGGTATACGTACATGTTGAGGCACCAGATGAAGCCTCTCATGGTGGCCTAATTAAGGAAAAGATAGGTGCAATAGAGGCATTTGACCGCATGGTAGTTGGTACTATCATTACTGGCCTTGAGTCACAGCCCCTGCTATTTAAAGTATTACTCATGCCTGATCATCCTACGCCTATAGCCACAAGGACACATTCTAGTGATCCTGTACCATTTGCTATATATGACAGCACAAACACTAAAAACAATAACTGGAGATTTTCTGAAAAAGATGCAAAAAAGGCTGGATTATTTATTGAAGAAGGCCACACCATCTTAAAGAAGTTTCTTGAGTCTTAAGTTTTGATGAACTCGCAAAAAGTCTAATAGGCCGTCATTGCGAGCGAAGCGAAGACAAAATATGGGACCCACACGAAGTGTGGGGGG
>CAZVAH010000312.1:0-632 GCA_964625035.1 uncultured Bacteriovoracaceae bacterium
GCTGCCTCGATTACGAGCACACGTTTCTTAGAGTGTGCCAAAAGTGCTGCTACACTCATCCCCCCATAACCTGCTCCGATAACTATTGCATCAATCATTATATCCTCCTTTTGAATTATCCATAATAGACATACATTTTGGCTATATAATTTCTTGTACATCAAGATTGACTTTTTGTCTATCTTATGATTTTGGAAGATTCATGCTTTAAAGAGTTTCTCTTGGGTTATGGAATCGTATTGGACGGTGGTATTATTATTGATAAATTTAGCAGAATTCTTGGCGGAAATTATATGGCCCCAGTGATAAGTACATACGGAAGCATAAAAGGACTGAAAGTCCTTGGATTATAGATTCCCTATTTACAACATTAAACGGCATAGAGTATGAGGGAAAAGACTTAAAACTTCCAGGTAATATCTGGCAAGAAATCTTAAGTTATATGACAAAGGAGGGAATACATTACCAAACATGGAATTTTACCCCAACAATTATGTCCACCAACGGCGGACCACACAAAATGATATAAAGAGGACAAAAAATACTATAGGATTTTATCCACCTTAAATGAATCAAAGGAAACATCTAACTAATCAGCCAAAAGAGACCCTCATGGGATAAATACATTATGA
>CAZVAH010000312.1:642-2513 GCA_964625035.1 uncultured Bacteriovoracaceae bacterium
GCAAAGCTTGCAGCATCCAGGTCAACATGCATTTCCAGACCTACTGGGGCTGTAATTGTTAAGGACAGGCAGGTGCTTGCGTCAGGATATAATGGGTCTTTACCTTCCCAGCCGCATTGTGTAGATGAAGGAAAGTGTTTTCGCAGGTCGCTTACCTGGCCAGAGGGGATGAAATATGATATGTGCAGGTCTGCGCATGCAGAGGCTAATGCCATTGCGCTGGTTGCAAAAAAGGGGGTAGCTGTAGAGGGGGCCACTATATACTGTACCTTAGAGCCATGTATTACCTGTACTAAGTTGATAATAATGTCAGGTATTGCAAGGATCGTATATGAACATGGATATGATTCCCCAATACCTAAAAGGGATGCATACTGGAAGGATGTGTTGAACTCGTCCGGAGCAAAAGTGGAACAGCTTAGGTTCAACGACAAAATCATAGCATATTCCATAGAGTTTCTAAGACCAGACACATCAAAGAGGAGGCTATAATTTGATCATTGGGGCAGATAAGATCATACAATTGATAAAAGAAGGTGTGGATATAGAAGATCATAAAACAGGAAAGATTGTAAGAAGACCCCTGATTGAATATCTGGATAAAGACCAGATAGATGGCATAGAAGGCGTAACCGTAGATCTCAGGTTAGGTGCCATATATCGGCCTTTTGGAAAGGCTTCTCTCATGAGAGAGAAAAGGATTACGCCAAATATAGAAAAGGCCATTGATATAGAATCTTCTCCTGATGGCATATACCTGGTAAGCCCTGGAGAATATGTACTTTTTCAGACCATAGAAAAGGTGAATCTGCCAAACTTTCTCTTTGCATATATAAGGCCACGCACTACCCTTATACGATCAGGCATCCCCTTAGAGACCGCTTTTATATCGCCTAATTATCAGGGCAGGCTTACTGTAGGGATGAAACACCAGAGTATGAATGAGGTGAAAATACAAATGGGATTTCGTATCTTGTGCATAGCATTTTTCCCGATAGATGGTAAGGCCATACCATATCGTGGGATCTGGCAAGGTGATAAGGTATCTACTGATGGAAAGGAGGAGAGACCATTTTGAAATATTTTGATGGAAAACTTAACTCAATAGACAGATGGAAAGATCTAAGGCGTGATCTATTCAGGAATGAGGAGCCTAATGTAAAGCTCGTCGCAGTCACCACCCCTGTTGAAGAACTCTCAGATAAAGGGATAACCATTGAAACGCTTCCTGCCTTTACTGCCAGACAAAGTCATGAGTCAAAGGGTACATATGAAGACGATTTGAGACTGAACCGCAAACTCATTGAATGGGGTCACGATACCCCTATGCAGGCTGTGCAGTTTGTATACCTTGTTACTGGCATATCAAAGTCTCTTGCAGGGCAGTGGACCAGACACAAAATCGGTATAGGCTGGACATTTAGATCCACCAGGTATGTAAAGGCGTCTTCTAATGCCTTTGTATACCCTGCAATGGAATACATGGACTCAGAAGATAAAGTAAAGAAGATATACAAGGCGTATGAAGAAGAGCACAGACATGCCATGGATGTATATGAAAGATTGAGCAGTAGAGGTGTTAAAAACCAGGAGTTGAGACGGCTTATGCCTGTTGGTTGGTCTACTTCAGCATATGTATATACAAACGCGAGATCCTTGAGACATTTTTTTAAATTGAGGTTGGCCAAGGGTGCAGAATGGGAGATAAGGAGACTTGCCTATATCTTGTTCAATACGGTTATGGATCTATGCCCATCTATCTTTGAGGACATCGCAAAGAATTATGAATTATGAATTCTTAACAGGCTGTTGCCCAAAGGAAATTCTTTTGAGCGGACATTTAAACGTTTTTTGCAAATACATCTTGGCGA
>CAZVAH010000313.1:0-2499 GCA_964625035.1 uncultured Bacteriovoracaceae bacterium
GATTGCTTCGCTTCGCTCGCAATGACACGTTTCTAGGCTTTTTACGAAATTGTCATTGGATGTGGAGGTAATTTTAGGCCCTCATTACAGTAGAATTTGTGTTATACTTAGATTTATTCGGACTAATAAGCCAGATATATGGCAGAGAGGGATTGATTTTGGAGAAGATTCTATTTCTTTTTAACCCCACGGGTCTGATGGACAGGGACATGGCATACAGCTTCAAAAAGGCCGGCCTTAATCTTTACACAGAAAAGATAACCCTCGGTGAAACACAGGAGGGACACAGTGTGGAGCTATTTTCATCAGAAAAGATGACACAAATCCTTGATACCTTCAAACCGGATATGGTCTTCAGCTTCGACGGCAGGGGTTTAGATAATGAAGGTTTCTTGGCACATGAGTATGCCAAAAGAGGTGTACCCTTTGTTACATGGTTTGTAGACCAGCCCAAGGAATCAAACTTCGGTAAAAGATATGTGCGATCTAACACGATAGTGTTTGCCTTTGACAGGGATTATATTCCCATGCTCAATAAGGTTGGCTTTGATAATATTTTTTATTTACCCCTGGCAACCAATCCTGATCGCTTTAAGCCCGTAGATAGTGTGCAAAGACAGAGCAAGGTTTGTTTTGTTGGGGAATCAGACTATGAAAGAATACGGTATTTTGCCTCAAATATAGACAGTATGGTCGAAGGGGCAGGTGATGAATTCTACTATGCGGTTAAGAGTGCCATTAATACACAGAGGAATTCCCCTGGCAGGGACACATGGAGAATAGTCAAAAAAGCCCTGGATAACTATGACATTAACACGAAAAGCCTTCCAACCATAGTAAAGGACATGTTGGAAGGCTTTGTTGAAAGAGAAGCAAGTCTGCGCCAGAGATTAGAGGTTATACAGACACTCAGCGGCAGATTTGATACGATAATATATGGAGACAGCCTGTGGGGCAAGGCAATAAAGTCAGGTTATATGGGTAAGGCGAACTATTTTAATGATGATATCGTCAAGGTGTACAACATGTATGATATCTATGTGAATGTATCCAGGTTTCAACTAAAAAATGCGATCAATCAGAGACCTTATGACATCTCTGCGTGTGGAGGTTTCTTGATTACAGATGAGAGGCATGACCTAAGGGAGCAATTTGACGAAGATGAGATGATATCCTTTAAAAGCACTGATGAGCTTGTAGATAAGATCAAATTTTTTCTTCACAAAGATACCAAGAGAGAACAGATTGCCAGAAAGGCAAGGGAAAAGGTCTTAGCCAGGCATACCTATCTCAAAAGGATAGAGGAGATAATGAGGGTAATGAAATAATAGGGATAGCAGGATGTGAAGATGCTTCCTTATTTTTAATAGATTGCGGCCAAAGAATATCACTCACCCCAAAGTAGCTTTATCCTGGCCTAGGTTTTTTTGGAGAGTCATGCTGATCTCCTAGACTTCCTTACCCTTGCCATCACTGCATCCAAAATTGTCTTTGCCCTGTGCACATATGTATGCCCATCAATAACCTTTTGTCGGGTCTTTTTTGCCATATCCTGCCTGAGACCTGGTCTTGATAGGTAATATTTAACAACAGATGCAAGGTCGGAGTTATAATCATAGGTGGCGATCTCATCTCTATCAAAGATGCAATACAACTCATCCCTTATGTCTGTCAGCAAAAAACCATTGCATGCAGGTACATCATATACCTCTGTGGATACCCCTAAGGATCCAAGGCAATCTATGATATCATTATCCACAACCGATAGATCATGTCGAAAGTATAGTACCCTCACAACGAACCAAGACCTTTCATCCTTTCTTTGATATCCATAGGGGAGGCGCCATTTATCAGGGCCTTTTCTAAAAAATTGGCACCTTTATTTAGATCCTTAGATGCTATTGCTACATCGGCCTTTAATATATAGGCCTCTTTGCATGAACTGTCTAATCTCAACGAAGCATCTGCCAGCTTATCTGCATCTATGCTATCCTTAGCATTAAACAACCTTTGCCCTATATCCACACATATCCCCGCAATCTCTTTTACAGAGTTCAACTCTTTATTGCTATCAAGACCTAAGGATTGCATGAGTCTATCCAGGGCAAAAATGAGGGTATCTACATCATCTACCTCTATACTCGTCTGGATAAGCCCTACAAGGACCTCCATGTTTTCAGGTATTGATTCTTTGGATTCGAGATACAGTTCATGTGCCTTTTTGTATTTCTTTGTAAAGCAATACACCCTGGCAAGGCTTAACCACAGGAACGGGTCGTATTTTGTGGCATTTTCCTTTGCCTTTTCCAGATATGGCATGGCTTCATTTATCTTCCCTGTCCTTAATAGCGCCAGCCCTAGAGCCCTTATGACTGCAAGGTTATCTGGATTTATATCAAAGGCAGTCTTGTAGGCACTAAGGGCATCCTTGATATTGCCTGTCTTTTCCAGGGCAACCCTATAATAATAAGGCGCCATCTCCTTTATATTCAATGGTAC
>CAZVAH010000314.1:0-2492 GCA_964625035.1 uncultured Bacteriovoracaceae bacterium
GATGGATACATTAACTATATCTTACTGTAAGCTTACTAGCTAATGTCTGCACACTTACCATTAATCATACGTAAGGCAAAAGAAGAGGATCTCTTAGACATCTTGCAAATTGAGAAGGTATCATTTGTTTCACCATGGGATGAAGATACATTCATCTCTATCTTAAATGATACCAGATGTAAAAGTATTGTTGCCTTTAGGGGTCAGGTCTTGACATTTGACATTCCGAGTCACAACATGGAATTATGTCAACGAACTAAAAGGAAATGTCAAATGTCAAGACCTGACCCCACAGAAATGTTGGTTGGATATTGTTTTGCACTTGAGATGAGAAACATGATACACTTACTGAATCTGGCCGTGAGACCTGAATACAGGAGGAAAGGTGTAGGGGGGTGTCTTGTAGAGGAGATTATATCTCTGGCTGTTCTATCCAACCGTCAGAGTATATTTTTAGAGGTGAGAATGAGCAATGTCCCTGCTAAATGCCTGTACAGATCTATGGGATTTCACCATGTATGTACATGGGAGCGTTACTATACAGATACAGGAGAAGACGCAGAGGTCATGGCCAAGAAATTGAGTTAGAGAGTTAAAGAGTTGGGAGTTAAGAGTTTAAGAGTCTCTGTTTTAATAAATGTCTTTCCTTAACTCCCTAACCCACAAACCCTTAACTCCTGAACTCTTAACTCACAAACTAGGTTTAGGAGATGTCTCGAGTGAAAGATCTTGAGTGCGATATTATAAGAAATGATAAGGTTGCACATGACACATATCTACTTACCCTGAAGTGTAGTGAAGGTATCGATGAATGGATGCCCGGGCAATTTGTTATGATAAAGGTGGTAAGCACCATTCATCCGTTTCTCAGACGTCCATTTGCCATACTCGGATATTCTAATGGCCTGTTAGATGTGCTCTATAAAGTAAGGGGACAGGGCACATACATGCTCTCTAATATGCATCCAGGGGATAGGTTATGGGTTTTTGGTCCTTTAGGTAAGGGGTTTTGCCTTCCTGAAGGCAATGAGGAAATCTTTTATGTAGCGGGCGGAACAGGGCTGCCTCCTATATTTTCATTGGCTCATCACCTGAAAAAAGGACACATCTTGATAGGTGCGAAGACCATAAATGACCTGGCGTTGGTGGAAAATGTATGCAATATCCCCAATATAAAGACATCTTTTACTACAGAGGACGGTTCCTTTGGTTCTAAAGGGTTGGTGACGGATGTACTTGGAAAATCCGTAAATGCCTTCCCATCCGTAATATATGCATGCGGGCCTTATGAGATGTTACGGCAGACCTATATGATTGCAAAAAGGTGTGGTACCAGATGCCAAGTATCTCTTGAGGAACATATGGCATGCGGATTTGGTGTGTGCAGGGGTTGTGTAGTAGAAACAATCGCTGGCAACATGCAAGTCTGCAAAGATGGCCCGATCTTTAATGCAGCAGATATTATCTGGAGATAGGAATGGATACTACTATAAAGCTTGCACAAGGGCTTGAATTAAAAAACCCTATAATGAATGCATCTGGTACATTTGCCTATGGTGAGGAATTCTCTAAGCTCTTTGACCTGTCCATAATGGGAGGAATCATAACAAAGGGGTTATCTTTACTACCAAAGAAAGGTAATCCCCCCCCACGTATAGTGGAGACTCCATGCGGGCTCATTAATTCTATTGGCCTTGAAAATATAGGGGTAGAGGCCTTTTTGAATAATAAGCTCCCATTTCTTATGCAATTCAAGACCCCTGTCATTGTCAACTTCTTTGGCAGCACCGAAGATGAATATGTGCAGTGTGCCAGAAAACTCTCTATCGAGGGGATAGATGCATTGGAAATAAATGTATCCTGTCCTAATGTAAAATCAGGAGGAATCGAATTTGGCACAGACCCACACACCTTATATGGCCTGGTAAGGAAGGTAAGAGATGCAACCCTTAAACCCTTACTGGTAAAGCTTTCTCCTTTGGTGGGTGATATATCAAAGATGGCCTTTTCAGCCAGAGACGCAGGGGCAGATGCCATTACCTGCACAAATACCATACCGGCTATGGCTATTGATGAAAAGTCATGGAGACCAGTCCTGGGGAATATAACCGGCGGCCTGTCAGGTCCTGCTATAAAACCAATAGTACTGCGCATGGTTTGGGAGGTATCTCGCAAGCTTGATATCCCTGTTGTAGGCTCAGGCGGAATTGCTTCACCTGCTGATGTAATACAATTTATGCTGGCAGGAGCATCTGCTGTTGAGATAGGAAGTTTTTCTCTAAGAGAGCCCTTTTGCTTTCCTGATATCATAAATGGGCTCACTCAATACATGGGAAGGCATGGTATAGACACCATACGAGATATAATTGGAAGGCTTAAACTGTAATTATGAATTTTGAATTATGAATTACCGGTAAGACTTAAATGTCTTTTGTAATTACGAAAACTGCCTTAAGTGCCCCACCTTGTAGGTGGGGATGAATGGCAAGGAT
>CAZVAH010000315.1:0-2489 GCA_964625035.1 uncultured Bacteriovoracaceae bacterium
GGACAGACCCTACAGCAATCCATATCCCGGATTTTATGTCGGTATTGCCATACTTATGATAGGTGTGCGCTATTGCTAAAGACGCTATCACATCCACCATTAAACTTGTCCCTATGGACTCGTGAACCGAAAATTTGAGTAACAGATTAACCAGGGGAACCACTACTGTCACGCCTGATGCACCTGTTAATCCAATTACTATTCCTGTGAATACACCAATAGAAATCGTTGTTACTATATAGAGCATGGCACTCATTAATCCGCCTCAGTCTGTAGAAAAAGGGGACAGGTTACTTTTTTGCTGGTTAAACCAATAATCAGACAGACAAAAAAAGTGGCCTGCGAGAGAAAGGACAAAAAGTAGCCTGTCTCCTCTTTCCTTTTTCCGCTAAGTTGCAATACCCCGGACCTTTTGAAAATTATAAAACCGCATCATCTTTGCATATGCTCTAAATGCCCTCTTAGGTGTGGGATGCACCGGTATGCCATCTTCATACAGAGGCTCCAGGAGTTCTTCTTGTGTGATAAAGCCGGGATAGGCAACTGCAATAATAGCCTTATTTGATGCCTTTTTGATACGGACCAGCCCTTCTACATACTGCTCGGTAAGCTCACTGGTGGCTCCACCCCCTAATACCACAATCGCATCCACGCCTCCGTCCTGAACAAGGGCTTCCAGGGTATCAATGGGATTTTTAAGGCTGGTCCCTGTACCTGGAAGGATGGTGCCAAGTCTTTTTATTGTCTTTTTCTCTAGGGAGGCCATGTGCAGGCCATAAATCTCTGCTGCATCGGCCGCAGATACAGCCGGCCCCCCAGGCCCTGATACAATAACAACCCTGCCCTGGCCGTTTAAGGGCAACTGATAAAAGATCATGACTGTATCCAGCAACTCTTCTATATCGCTGACTTCTATGATCCCATACTGTTTAAAGAGCATCTTCCAGAGGTGAGGCTTACCTGCCAGAGAACCTGTATGAGAGGCAGCTGCCTTCATGCCGGCATTGGTCTCACCAACCTTCCACATAATCAAAGGCTTACCACCTGCATCCACCTTCAGTGCTTTGACAAGACTCTCTCCGTCTTTTACCCCTTCTAAGTACGCACATATAATGCGGACATTATCATCATCTCTCATCCACTCAAGCAGTTCTGGGAAATCCACATCACAGCTATTGCCATAACTTACTATATGGCGAAAATAGAGCTTTTTAGAAGTGCACATATTGGTGAAAAGATGAACTAAAGACCCGCTCTGGCTCAAAAACCCTACACTTCCCGGCACGCGAGGCATTTCCGGAAAGGGCGCAAGATGCGAGGCCGGAGAATATATCCCCATGCAGTTGGGCCCTATTATGCGAAACCCGCCTCTGCGAGCTATCTCCCTCATATGTTCTTCTTCTTTCCTGCCCTTTTCATCCCCTAATTCTGAGAACCCTGATGTATATAAGATAACGGCCTTCACCTCTTTTACTGCGCATTCTTCCAATACATCTATCACAGTTTCCCTGGGTGACATGACAATGACCATATCTACTGAACCTGGGATATCCATAAGACGTGGGTATGTCTTAAAACCATCGATCTCAGATGCGCTCGGATGCACAAGATAGATATGGCCTTTAAAGCCCTGGTCTAAAAGGCCCAATAAAAACACCTTACCTGCCTTTAATCCCCGCGGTATCCCTACTAAGGCAATGGATCTTGGATAAAAAAGCGCATCTAACCCTTCTACGCCCATCTCCTGGTCCCTCCTTGTGGAAAGTATGAAAACAACATCCTATCCCTCCGTCTCCCTCATCTCAAAATAAATCCCCGGCCCCCTGATCCCTGACCTCTGTTTTCAACTACAGCACCTGATCAAGGGCATTTCCCAAATCCTTGATAATATCATCGGCGTCTTCGATACCAACGCTCAAACGATAGATCCCTTCTCCCATGAGGTTTGTGTATTTCTCCTTCTGGGCATCATTAAAGACCACCATATCTTCGAAAAAGAAGAACGTGGGAATATAGATGATGAGGCTCTGGTCATGGCCCAATGATACAGCATGGGTTACGAGCTTGAGCCGTTTCAAAAACTCAAAGTGCTCCTTCATATCTGCTTTCAGATTAAAATTGAGCATGCCCGAAGGGGCCTTCATCTGCCTTCTCGCTATCTCATATCCGGGATGGCTCTTGAGTCCGGGATATCTGACGGATTTCACCTTGGCGTGGGACTCCAGAAATTCCGCCACCTTCTGGGCATTTTCGGAGTGTCTCTGAACCCTGATAGGTAGCGTCACCGAACCTCTGAGGATAAGCCATGCGTTAAATGGGCTGATACAGGCGCCCAAGTGAACTATGCCGTATTCCCTGACATCGGCGAGGAATTTCTTCTTGCCGATCGCTGCCCCTCCCAGAGAATCACCATGACCGTTTACATACTTCGTAGCACTGTGGATAACCACATCTGCTCCAAGCCTGAGAGGGCTCTGCGTCACGAGTCC
>CAZVAH010000316.1:0-2477 GCA_964625035.1 uncultured Bacteriovoracaceae bacterium
AGGCCACCTCCTATTATCCTTACCCTATTTATCTTCAGTTTCCTGCTCATGATCGCATTCAGGGTTTGGACATATGAGTTTGGCCCCTTTTCTTAAAAGAAAATCCGCGCCGCAGGTAGGACACTTTTTAGGGACAGGCCTTGTCCAGCTTATAAAATCGCAGTCCTTATTCGAACATGAATAGAAGGTCTTTCCCTTTCTTGTGCGTTTCTCCACAATCTCCCCTGTGCAAGAAGGTATGGGACACTTAAGTCCCAGGGGGTAAGGCATTATATTCTTGCACTTTGGATACTTACTGCAGGCAAGGAAAGGGCCGAACTTTCCGTTTCTTACCACCATAGGGGCGCCGCACTTGTCACATCTTTTATCAGTTGTTATTTTCTGTTTTACAGGCCGTGTATTTTTGCATTCCGGGTAATTACTGCAGGCAAGAAATGAACCGAACTTGCCATGCTTCATCACCATGGGGGCACCACACTTATCACATGTAGTATCTGCTGTATCAGGAGTAGCAGGCTCTTTCACTATGATCTTACCTGCAGAATCCCTGGTGAAATTCTTTGTATTTTTACACTCAGGCCAGCCAGAACAGCCCAGAAAATGACCAGTCTTTCCCAACTTTATCAGCATCTGAGCCCCACACTTATCGCATATGATACCAGCGGGCCTTCTTTCAGCCCTGAGATTTTTCATCTCTTTTTCAGCGCGTGTATGCTCTTTATTATATGTGCTATAAAATGCCTGCATGGTATCCGAATAGTTTTTTCTGCCCTCTTCTATCATGTCCAGCATTTCTTCCATATTCGCAGTAAAGTTTATATCAAGGATGTTCGGATAGTGTTTCACAAGCAACATATTCACATCCCTGCCCAACTCAGTAGGTGAGAATGCACCACCTTCTAACCTTACATAGCCCCTTTCCTGAATCGTGGATATGATAGGGGCATACGTGCTTGGCCTGCCAATCCCCTTATCCTCAAGTTCCTTTATAAGGCTTGCCTCTGTATATCTGGGAGGAGGCTGGGTAAAGTGCTGCTTTGGATCTATACCTAATAACTCAAGTATTTGCCCTACCTCAAGCCCTGCCGGCAGGAGGCTATCCTTTTCTTCACCGGGCTTATAGATCTTAAGAAAACCATCAAACCTGAGCACTGATCCCGCGGCCCTCAAACGTATATCCCCGGCACTGATTTCTACAGAAGTCTGATCAAAGATCGCTCCCTTCATCTGGGATGCGATAAACCGCTTCCATATCAACTCATAGAGCGCGTATTGATCCTTTTTAAGATGTGGCTTTATCACCTCAGGTGTATTTTCCATACTCGTAGGCCTTATGGCCTCGTGTGCCTCCTGGGCAGTCTTTTTTGCCTTATACACAATCGGGGAATCCGGGAGATATTCCTTCCCAATCTGTGCTGTAATAAAGCCTCTTGCATCGGTTATGGCATCTCTGGCCACACCCGGAGAATCTGTACGCATATATGTTATAAGCCCTGTAAGGCCTTTATCTCCGATGCTTATACCTTCATATAGCTGTTGAGCTACTACCATGGTCTTTTTTGCAGAAAATCTAAGCCTTCTTGACGCCTCCTGCTGCATTGTTGATGTGATAAAGGGGGGCAGGCTGCGCTTTGTTCTCACCTTTTTGTTGATCTCGCTGATCTTTATGCACGGGGTCTTTTCTATCTCTTCTTTGATCTTAAGTGCAGTGTCTTCATTTGGTATATCCTTTGGATCTACTACCTTTGCTGCGAATTCTTCACCATCTTTTTCTGTGGCAAGATTCACATCTACAGTCCAGTATTCTTCTGGCTTGAAACCCTCTATCTCCTCCTGCCTTAAGCATATCAACCTTACTGCGACTGACTGGACCCTTCCTCCTGACAGCCCTGACTTCACCTTTTTCCATAAAAGGGGGCTCATGGTATATCCCACAACCCTGTCTAAACAGCGTCTTGCCACCTGTGCATTGTACAGGTTCTCATCGAGAGACTTAGATCTCTTTATTGCGTCTTCAATGGCCTTTTTTGTGATCTCATGGAAGATAATCCTATGTATAGTCCTCTTTTTGTCTTTTATCTCCTCTGCCACATGCCATGCGATTGCCTCACCTTCCCTGTCAGGGTCAGAGGCCAGATATATCTGTGTGGCCAGCCCTGCTATTTTCTTTAATTTCTTTACTATATTCCTTTTGTCCGGCTTGACCCTGTAGTTTGCCTTGAACCCACCCTCAATATCTACTCCAAGAGAACTCTTTGGGAGATCCTTTATGTGGCCCATGGTTGCTTCTATGTCATAGCCTTTGCCCAGATATCTTTTTATAGTCCTTGCCTTTGTGGGAGATTCAACTATCACGAGTGATTTTGCCATCATTCACCCTTTTTGTCCGCCGTGGGCGGAGCGGACTTTCCTCCGCCTTTGGCGGATGAAGCAGACCTTGCAGTGAATTTGTTTCCCTTTATCCTAATTATCTCGCC
>CAZVAH010000317.1:0-2451 GCA_964625035.1 uncultured Bacteriovoracaceae bacterium
CGAGAGCAATAACACTCATAAGCTTTATCAAGATGTTCATGGAAGGCCCAGATGTATCCTTAAATGGATCACCAATCGTATCCCCTATTATTGATGCGTTATGAGACTCACTATGCTTACCACCAAAATGCCCTTCCTCAATATACTTCTTTGCATTATCCCATGCACCACCAGCATTTGCCATAAAGAGCGCCATTAGTGCACCGGTAACCACAGCACCTGCAAGCATACCTCCAAGCGCTTCTTTACCGAGTATAAAACCAACCAAGATAGGGGCAAATATTGCTAAAAGACCTGGTAAGATCATCTCCTTTAGTGCGGCCTTTGATGCAATGTCCACGCATTTTGCTGGTTCAGGCTTGCCTTTACCTTCCATAATACCAGGTATCTCCCTGAACTGACGTCTGATTTCTTCTACTATCTTAAAGGCTGCCTTACCCACAGATTTCATGGTCATAGATGCTACCAGGAAGGGGATTATCCCGCCAATGAAAAGCCCTTCTACTACCTTGGGATTAACAAGGTTTATACTACTTAACTTGACTGCCTGGCTGTATGCAGAAAACAGGGCCAGCGCTGTAAGTGCTGCAGACCCTATAGCAAAACCCTTACCTATAGCAGCAGTGGTATTGCCTAAGGCATCGAGCTCATCAGTAATACTACGGACTTCAGGCCCCAGTTCTGCCATCTCAGATATACCACCTGCATTATCTGCAACAGGGCCATATGCATCAATACTCATGGTAGCACCTACGGTAGCAAGCATACCTACAGCAGAAAGTCCTATACCATACAGACCTGCATTATACGCAGCAAACGCTATGGCAACCACTATGATAAATAAAGGCAAGGCTGTAGATTCCATGCCAATTGCAAGACCTGTTATCACATTGGTAGCAGGTCCTGTCTGTGATGCCTCTGCGATCTTTACAATAGGTTTGGCAGATGTATAGTACTCGGTTACTACACCTATAAGTATACCTGCGAGCATACCCCAGAATATAGCCCAGAATGTGCCTGTAGATACACCCATTGACTTGATTATAAAGTAGCCACTAATCAGAAAGAGGGCTGCTGCAATAAATGTAGAATACCTAAGGGCACTCTGTGGGCCTGCCTTTGCCAGAAGCTTCACAGACCATATACCACCCAGTGAGCATAAAAGACCAAGCATAACAAGTACAAGCGGTAAGGCCATATATGCCTGTCTCATGGCCACATTAGCGGTCATCGCCATGGTAGCAGCTATGGCAATGGATGCTATTACAGAGTTTACATATGACTCAAATATATCTGCACCCATGCCAGCGATATCACCTACGTTGTCCCCTACATTATCAGCAATTACACCGGGATTCCTTGGGTCATCTTCAGGAATACCTGCCTCTACCTTACCTACTAAGTCAGCACCAACATCTGCACTCTTTGTGTAAATACCACCACCTACACGAGCAAATAGTGCAACTGATGACGCTCCCATACCAAAGCCATTGAGATAACTTGCAGTTGTGGGATCACCACAGAACACATAATAGTATATCCCCAAACCGAGCAGACCAAGGGATGCAACAGCGATTCCCATAACAGCACCACCACCAAAAAAGGAAACAGACAGTGCCTTTTCCAAACCACCTGTTGCAGCTGCCTGGGTAGTACGAGCATTTGCCCTTGTTGCAGAGGTCATACCAGTGAGACCTGCCAACATGGAACATATAGCCCCTGAGACATACGCTACGCTTGTCTGCCAGTTTATACCCCAGAATAACAGCAAGAATACTATTATGACAAATATCGCAAGGATTGAATATTCTCGTTTCAAAAACACCATAGCCCCTTCATGGATCTGGTTTGACAGATCCTGCATCCTTTCATTGCCTGGATCCTTCTTCTTTAAAGAAGCATACATCAGAAGGGCTATAACCAACCCGATAATACCAAGAAGCCATGCCCAATTCGCCCACTGTTCCATCTAAACAAATCCTCCCTTCAAGTTTTTGGGTTATCTAAATCCCGCCTGTTATAGACGTTCATTGCCTCCTCTGGGCTAGATATGACACACAAA
Organism: uncultured Bacteriovoracaceae bacterium; assembly: GCA_964625035.1. Lineage (GTDB taxonomy): Bacteria > Desulfobacterota > Desulfomonilia > UBA1062 > UBA1062 > JAGGYK01. The sequence continues at coordinate 2,063 of CAZVAH010000317.1, forward strand.
TGTATGGCATCTCCAGCCAATTCTATCTCCTTTTTTAAGGTGTCCTCTTCATCTGACTTGAAATCAGAGAGCACGTAATCTATTGGATCAGATTCTTCATCTGGCCTGCCTATCCCGCAGCGGACCCTTATAAATGCACCTGTGCCCAGATTATCAACAATAGACTTGAGGCCTTTATGACCTCCAGTACCATCTTGAGCCTTTATCCTAATTACACCAAATGGGATGTCCATATCATCATGCGCAACAATAAGATCATACGGAGCTATATCAAGACCCTTTAGTGGGCGCCCGCTAAGGTTCATATATGTACAGGGTTTGGCCAGCATTACCTCAATTCCTTGCCTTGCCCCTCTACCATATAAAACATCGCTTGTCTTCTTTTTTAT
>CAZVAH010000318.1:0-2449 GCA_964625035.1 uncultured Bacteriovoracaceae bacterium
ATATAAGATAAATAACATTGCCCGTTCACGTCCGCAGTATCACCTAACCCCGTGTCCGCGAAGCAAACCGCGCCAGGAGCGGGGCTGTTCTGCAATTCGATAGTAACATACGCGTCAAGGTCCCTCTGCTTTTCCAAGCGCAACCGCACTATCTCCAGAGGACTGTTAACGGTTACCGTTCCCTCGCCCGCGCTGTTAACATCCGCATAGCCCGCCGGCAAATCACAGGTATAATCATAGTCATTATAAAACAAGTCGCTTGTTACGTTACTGCTCCAATCACAATCACTATAATTAAAAGTCAAGTTAAAATCATCATCAGCGAAGATAACGAAAGGCGAGTAAATAGACCGCGTTCCCACCTTGAAATCCAAGTCATACATGAAAGTACGCGCTATAAACCATTTTCCATCTTTCTCATCCAAATAAATAGGTTCTTGCGGCTGGAATCCATGAGGATAGTTTTGGACTATGAGCGCGTTATGCTCAGGCGTAACATGGCTAACGAAATCGGTGTCATAATAAGGCCCGTGTAAAGTTGCAGCGCCATTCAAGCAACTAAAGTTGTAAATCTTGTAATGAGTTGCGTTAAGCCCGACTATATACTTAAAAGTATAGTTATATTCTTTGTTTATCTTTTCATTGCTTGCAATCCATGGATAGCGGACCATGTTCAGGGCGGGGCTTGGAAACTCTGTGATAAATCTGATACGCAAAAACCACATCAAGCTGTTTAATGGATACATTATAAATGGAGGTAATTTTAAAGGCCAGTTGCCGAGGATGCGTAGCATCTCATCAAAGGTCATGGTTCCATCAGGGACGAGATTGTATACACCACCTTTGCTCCCTATCAAAAGGCGGTAGATAATTTCTACAAGGTCATCCTCATGGATAAACTGAAAGGGTGCCGTATCCCACGGGAGCATGACGATCTTCTTTTTTAGATGCTTTGCAAACGTGTTGTCAAATCCAGGGCCTACCGCAAAACATGGCCTTATAATAGTTAAACATATATCAGGATGGGCATCTTTAAATTCTTTACATACAAACTCCAGCTCCTTCTTGTTTTTGGAGTAGGTAAAGTCATCATTTCCTCTTAAGGGGCTATCCTCTCTCAAGATGGATGGGTTGTCTTTATGAAACCCATACGCAGTGGTAGAAGAGCAATGCAGTATTTGTTTAATGCCGGCCTTGGCACATGAATTCAGAAAGTTCTTTGTCCCATTGATATTAATGTCTTCCATCAGGGTCTTGTTATGTATGGGAGGGAGAATAAAAGCAGCATGAATGGCCCAGTCTATATCTCTTTTTGAAAGTATCGGGTATATATCATCTCTGATGTCGTGATGTATAAACTCCAATTTTTTCGAGGTATATGATGGTGGTTTTATATCAGTACCTACAATGGTTTCCACCTCATCCTTTTGATCAAACAGGGAAACAAGTTTAGAGCCAAAATAACCTGACACACCTGTGATAAATACACACTTCATCTGATATACCTTTCTATCTCCATCTCTCAATTGCATTTGATGCGATGTCTACGGCAAAATCTATCAATCCCTTACATTTATCCGAGGAAGACATATGCCTCTGAAAATCATCCCAGTCTTTAATATCTTTTTCTATGATCTCCCTGCAGTTTATCCCCCCTGCTTCATTTTTGAATTTGTTTACTATATCTTTGCCTATGGCAAAGGTGTCAGGCATACCAAGAGGCCTGGAAAGAAGCAGGTTCAGATGGCCTATGAGGAAACCCTTTATGGTCTGGGTATATCTCATATCGCTAATATCCATGCCAAAGAGGAGATTCATGGCCATTATAGCCCCTGCCAGGGTACCGCATATTCCTCCCTTTAGGCCCACCCCACCATCAAAAACAAAAGCCAGATTCTCAAGCAAAGGATCTCCTACCCCGGTTTTATCCCTTACGCCCGTTAACACAGCCTTGGCACAATGGGTCGGTGTATTCGATTGATTCACATCAGTTAAATGCAGGGCCTTTCCTTGGAAGTCATAAAGATGGCGTATGGCCTCTTTGATATGCCAAAAGCACCTTCCAACCCGGTCTCCCGGCAAAAAATATCGGATTTGTCCCCCTGGTGTGTAAAAGTCGACCCCGGTCCTTTCATCACATCTTGTAGTGCCAAACTCCCGCTTAAACCAGCTTATGTATTCGCCAACCTCTGTAAGAATGGCTGCCTTAGCTGCAATGCCTTTATTCTTAATGGTCTTTTCATGCATTAGAGCAAACCCAAGGGCGCCTCCTGTTAAGACCCCGCAGGTAGACCCGCTTGCCACCACACCGCCTTCCAGGCCGGTGACGGCCTTTAGTATGGGATCTTCTCGCCTGGATATCATATCCTGGAAAACTTCCAGGGTGGCTACAGCTCAATTCATATCCTTAAGAAGATATAAACTACCCTTTAGGCCCCAGTTCCTTTGC
>CAZVAH010000319.1:0-2448 GCA_964625035.1 uncultured Bacteriovoracaceae bacterium
TGAAAGAGACCATGGGAATTAAGGTATTTCCAAATATTAAGGAGGTGCCGGGACGTATCGAACTTGCTGTTATCATGACATCTTATAGATATGTTCCGCAGGTGATGATGGAATGTGGTGAGAAAGGGGTTAAAGCTGTTGTGGTGGTTTCAGATGGCTTTGGGGAGTTAGGGTCTGAAGGAAGAAAACGGCAGGATGAGCTAGTTGAGATAGCCAGATCCTTCAAGATGCGCATTATAGGTCCTAATACTGTGGGTGTTGTTGATAATATCAAAGGGGTTAGCACAATACCGTATGAAAAGGGATATGACGCCATAAAGAAGGGATCTTTATCTATTATATCTCAGACAGGGATGTATGGGCCCCAGGCGCTTCCTTTTGATGATTATACGTTTGGGATAAGTAAGATTTTTGATTTGGGGAATATGTGTGACGTAAATGAGACAGACTGCCTTGAATATCTTGAAGAAGATGAAGATACAAAGGTGATCTCCATGTACATTGAGAATATTAAAAAGGGGAGAGCCTTTATAGATGTGGCAAAAAGGGTTTCTAAGAAAAAGCCGATTTTATGTCTTAAGTCAGGCAAATCAGCAGATGCTGCCAGGGCTGTAGCATCTCATACGGGCTCGATGGCTGGAGACGATATGATCTATGATGGGCTTTTCAAACAAACCGGGGTCGTAAGGGTAGATGAGTATGAAGATCTCTTGGATTGCGCCAAGGCATTCATATACCAGCCACTTCCCAAGGGGAATCGTCTTGGCATCATCACGTTGTCAGGCGCTAATAGCATTTTAACCATAGATGACGCTAAGAGACATGGACTTGTGCTTGCAGATATATCTGAGGGGAGTAAAAGGCAACTCAACCAAATCAATCCCTTGCTTGGTAGAAACCCTGTTGACCTTGGGCCAGCTAGTGCTGCTTTTGGTCTTGAAATATTTAACTTTTATACGAGGTGTATAGATATCTTTATGCAGGATAACAACGTCGATTCCATCTTTGTAGTTCTTTATGCGACTAATATTCTAAGGGCTGAATATTACGAGGATGTCTTTAAGGCTATTAGCAAAAAGAATACAAAACCTATAGTGATATGGTCTTATGGTACAGCAGAAAGATATAACAGAGAATTGGCCTTGATTGCAGAAGGGTATAATATTCCTCATTATACTACTTCTCCTAAGGCAATAAAGGCCTTGGGGTGTATGACTAAATATGCGAGATGGATAGACTCCAGGGCATGGGAACGAGTGAATAGTGAATAGTAAACAGTGAACAGTGTAACTATTCAGTTACAAAGGCCTGTCTATGCCTCCTGTGCAAAGCAAAAATTCCTACGCACATCATACAACATGGGTAGGTAAAACAACTCTTATCCGAGATGCAGACAGGCACTGAGGCACAAAGTAAAGACTTGAATAGTACAATATCTTGAGAAAACTCCTCAGTATTAGCCCTGCACTTATGGGCAGCTTGCAGAGCCTTACTAATTTTATGGTTATCACTTTGTGCCTTGCAATCTTGTGCTTCACTGAATGATTACTGAACAGTAAAGGTTCACTATTTACTTTTCATATAACATGCTTTATCTTCTCCCTATGGATTGGGATAATATTATAGAGGCATATCCGGAAAGCAAGGAAGATATACTCAAGGCAAAGGGAATTAGGGAGAAGGTGGGGAAAATCCTAGAAGGGCTATCCATTCCGGAAATTGATACCTCAAGAGATAAAGATGCTAAGGCAGGGATATTGGATAGGGATATGATACCTATTGATACTATGGCCGGTATATGTAAGGGCCTGTGGGAAGATACGTTTGGGGTTCCTCCAAAATGGGATATAGTAGATGCAATAAAAAAATCCATATCACAGCGCCATATTCCAGAGGTTAAGGGTCAGGATGATGTTATAGTGCATATAGTGATAAGTGCTGCAGTAAAGGGATATATGGGCCTCTTTAGGCAGCATAATAAGGATCTAGTCCCAAAGGAGTGGCGAGAAGGAGTATGTCCTTTTTGTTCCTCATATCCCAGGATAGCTTTTGACTCTGAAACGGGGAGGACTCTATTTTGTGCAATATGCGGGCATAATTGGTCTTTTCCCAGGATCAAGTGCCCATTCTGCAACAATACAGATCATACTTCACTGGGTTATTTTGAGGCAGATGGTATTGATGGTGTCAGGGTATATTATTGTAGGATATGTAACCATTATATAAAGGTCATAGATTTGAGGGTAAAAGATGCCAGGGACCCAGAGACTCAAGATATACTCACCCTTGAGATGGATGAACTTGCTATAAAAGAAGGCTTTAAAGGAAATTTATAAAGCCCAGGATTTTGATTGGCTACTTTATCATTTTAATAAACAGCCATGCCTGCCTAGCAGATACAACTAACGATAAAAAGCTCTCAGACTCGAGCAATTACATATTCTGCTA
>CAZVAH010000320.1:0-2444 GCA_964625035.1 uncultured Bacteriovoracaceae bacterium
ATCATTATTTATGAAATTAAAATATTAGGAGGATGAAATGGCTTATACAGAACTTAACCTTGAATTAACAGATGAACACGAGGCCTTGAAAGAAAATGTCCATAAATTTTCAATGGAGGTGCTCAGGCCCGCTTCCATTGAACTTGATAAGATGTCACCGGAAGATGTTATAAAAAAGGACTCAATATATTGGGATTGCATGAAAAAGATGTACCAGAATGGATACCACACAGCATTGATACCAGATGAATATGGTGGCCTGGGGTTAGACCCCTTAGGCGTACATATTGTCTTTGAGGAATTAGCCTATGGCAGTGTTGGGTTCACCGTCTCTCTCGGGGTTTGCTGCTTCTCAGCCTTTTACGCATCTTTGATAGCAGAGGATAATCTGATAGAGAGCTTGATCCTGCCCTATGTCAATTGCAACGATGCAAGTATAATGTCATGCTGGGCAATCACCGAGCCTGATCATGGGTCTGATATCCTGATGCCGTTTACACCATTTTTTAATAATCCGAAGATAAGCCAGCAGGTGAAAGCTGAAAAGAAAGGAGATGATTGGATTATTAACGGTCAGAAGGCAGCATGGGTTTCAAATGGACCCATTGCAACACAAGCTGCCCTGTTTGTGGGGATCGATCAGTCCCAGGGCATGGCTGGCGGCGGGATCTGCCTTATTGATCTTAAACAGCCAGGTGTCACCAGGGGTAAGCCTCTTGACAAAATGGGACAGAGGGAATTGCCACAGGGGGAGATATTCTTTGATAATGCAGTATGTCCGGACGAGTATATGGTAATAGATCCCGAGAGCTATGAAATGTTTACAGACATAACCCTGGCTACTGCTAATGGCTGTATGGGTGCGTTTTTCACAGGGGTTGCCCAGGCAGCATATGATATGGCACTGGACTATACAAGGGAGAGGGTACAGGGTGGTGAGCTTATCTACAAGCATTCTACAGTACAGAAGAAGCTTTTTGATATGTTTGTAAAGGTTGAGACAGCAAGGGCCTATTCCCGAGCTGCATTACAATATAATATGTCAACCAATCCGCCAGACACTCAATATTCAATTGCATCCAAGGTATATTGTACAGAAGCAGCTTTTCAGGTTACCAGTGATGCGTTGCAGATATTTGGAGGGAATGGGGTATCAAGAGAGTATCCAATTGAAAAGCTTTTCAGGGATGCGCGAGCAGGGATGATTGAGGATGGTTCTAATGAAAGCCTCGCATTATCAGCGGCCAATTTGATCTTGAGAGATGAAGACTAAGAGATAATGTAGCTGTTTATTAAAAGGGACATCTTAAAGGGGGCAGGCTACTTTTTGGAAAGCCAAAAGTAGCCTGCCCTTTAAGACTTAGTTTATCAAATAAGATAAGGTCTGGAGAGGAGGTTTTATCAGGAATGGATGATGTATATGTTATTGGTGTAGGGATGATCAGGTTTAACAAGTATCCGGATGCTACAGTCAGGGGTATGGCCAAAGACGCAGTGGACTTAGTCTTAAAGGATGCCGGGCTTAAAAAAGAAGACCTTCAGGCGGCCTATGTGTCCAATACCTTCTGGGGTATGTTTTCCAACCAGCATTCCATACGAGGAGAGGTAATACTCTGGGATCAAGGCATTGACGGTATACCAATTGTAAACTGTGAGAATGCATGCGCAGGAGCATCCACTGCATTTCTCCTTGGGTATACAGCAATACGTGCAGGGATGTACGATGTAGTCTTAGCCTTAGGTTCAGAAAAGATATCCAATCCCAACAAGGCCCTATCCCTGGGAGCATATGCATCATGCATGGATGTGGAAAACTTTGAAGAGCATCTTAAGCTCTTTGAGGAGGTGAGCAAACAGATAAAGATAGCGGTGCCTGAGGGACAGACTCCCCCTGGTGAGGGTCGTAGTATATTTATGGATGCATATGCCATGGGGGCCAAGTGGCATATGAGTAGATTTGGCTCTACACAAAGGCAGTTGGCTGTTATCTGTGCCAAGAATCATTTTCACGGGTCATTGAACCCGAAGGCTCAGTACCAGAAGGATATGACCGTGGAAGAGGTGCTCTCAGACAGGCCCATTGCATACCCCCTGACAAGGGCCATGTGTGCACCTGTGGGTGATGGAGCAGCCGCTGCTATCTTATGTTCAGATTCATACCTTAAGAAGTTAAAGGATGCCCGTCCAATAAGGATTCGTGCTGCTGTTTTAGGCTCAGGCACCCACAGGGATATGGATGGTGTTGATATAGGCGAAAGGCTTTCAAAACAAGCCTACAATATGGCAGGAGTTGGCCCTGAGGATATAGATCTGGCAGAGCTGCATGATGCCACAGCCTATGGCGAATTGCACCAGACTGAGGTTATGGGTTTATGTCCTATAGGAGAAGGCGGCCCATTTGCAGAGACAGGAGCCACCAAGCTAGGCGGCAAGATACCCATAAA
>CAZVAH010000321.1:0-2442 GCA_964625035.1 uncultured Bacteriovoracaceae bacterium
GACCTTGTCTCAAGGATGACCTTGGAGGAAAAGATTGCCCAATTAGGCAGCATCTGGGGGTTTGAATTGTTAGAAAAAAGGAGTTTTTCTCTCGAGAAGGCAATGAGACGCGTAAAAAAAGGCATTGGGCACATCGCACGTATTGCTGGGCAAGGTAATTTGAGCCCGGTAGAGGTAGCAAATACAGCAAATGCAATACAGAAATTCCTTGTTGAGAACACCCGATTGGGGATCCCTGCCATTGTTCATGATGAATGCTGTTCTGGATTTACAGCAAGACAGGCCACATGTTTCCCGCAGGCAATAGGGCTTTCCAGCACATGGGATCCAGAGATTGTCGGGGAAATGACCAGTGTCATAAAAACACAGATGAGGGCAGTTGGCGTTCATCAGGCACTCTCCCCTGTGTTGGATGTCACAACAGATCCCAGGTGGGGGCGGACAGAAGAGACCTTTGGGGAGGATCCGTATCTTATTTCACAAATAGGGGTCTCATATATAAGAGGGCTTCAAGGTAAAGACTTAAAAGATGGGGTTGCAGCCACTGGAAAACACTTCGCAGGATATGGGAATTCTGAAGGCGGTATGAACTGGGCCCCTTCTCATATTCCTTTCAGGCAGTTGCACGAGGTGTTTTTATTACCCTTTGAAGCTGCAATAAAAGAGGCGCATCTGGCTTCTATTATGAATGCCTATCATGAGATAGACGGTGTCCCATGCGGCAGTTCCAGGGAGCTTCTGACCGAAATCTTAAGAGATCAAATAGGTTTTGACGGTGTCGTGGTCTCAGACTATTATACGCTTGGTTTCCTTTTCGGTTATCATCGTATCGCAAGAGACAAAAAAGAAACTGCCAGGCTGGCATTGCAAGCAGGTCTGGATGTGGAGCTGCCCGAGGCAGATTTCTATGGGAAATCCTTACATGAGGCAATTGAGGGCGGTGAAATAGAAGAATCCATAGTTGATTTGGCAGTAAGCAGGATACTAAGGATGAAATTCTTGCTCGGCCTGTTTGAAGATCCTTATGTAAACATAAAAGATATTCCCGCTGTCTTTGATGCCCGGGGTCAAAAGGGTCTAGCCCGCAAGATTGCTCAAAAATCAATGGTTTTACTAAAGAATAAGGACAACATATTACCTCTGAAAAAGGATATCAAGTCCATTGCAGTGATCGGGCCTAATGCAGATAGCGTTCGAAATCTGCTTGGAGATTACACCTATCCAAGCCAATTGGAAAAGGCCCCGGAATTTGTCGAGGCCATTGGGGATTCGAAGGATTTGGAGATGTTCTCAGAGATAACCCATATGTTAAAGAAGGGTAAAGATGTAATAACAAAGGCCTACCTTCCTATTGAAAGTATCCTTGAGGCCATAAAGACTAAGGTATCCCCTGAAACTATAGTGCATTATGCAAAGGGCTGTGAGGTTATGGATGATTCAGAAGATGGATTCAAAGAAGCCATAGCACTTGCTAAAAAATCAGAAGTAGCTGTCGTTGTTGTTGGTGGTAAATCTGGTTTGACAATTGATTGTACATGCGGAGAATCTCGGGACCGTGCCTGGCTCGATTTGCCTGGCATGCAGGAGGAATTGGTAAAGGCAATCCATAAAACAGGGGTCCCTGTTATTGTCATATTAATAAATGGCAGGCCGCTTTCCGTCAAATGGATTTCTGAACATATCCCGGCAATATTAGAAGCATGGTTGCCGGGTGAAGAGGGAGCTGGCGTAGTAGCCGATGTCATCTTCGGTGATTATAGTCCCGGGGGGAAGCTGCCCATATCGTTCCCCCAAACTGTCGGGCAGATCCCTGTGTACTATTATCATAAACCCTCAGGCGGGCGTTCAATGTGGACAGGCAGTTACGTGAAGGCCTCCACAGATGCCTTGTTTCCGTTTGGTCATGGCCTGAGCTATACAGAATATGAATATACTAACCTTAAAATATGTCGGGAAGAGGTGGAGATAACAGGGGAGGTTGATATCAGTGTAGATATTGAAAATGTTGGAAATTATGCATGTGATGAGGTTGTTCAACTTTACGTGCATGACGCCTATTCAAATATTACAAGACCTGTTAAAGAGCTAAAAGGATTTAAGAGGGTGAGCTTAAGCCCCGGTGAAAAAAAGAGAATTACATTCAGGCTTTTCATCACACAGCTTGGGTTTTACAATCGGGACATGAGATTTGTGGTAGAACCAGGGACGATAGAGGTCATGATTGGCAGTTCTTCCACGGATATCAGATTAAGCGGATCATTTAATATTGGTGGGGAGACAATGGAAATCAGCAAGATAAAGACATTCTTTTCAAATGTCAGGGTGAGCGATCTTTGATGCCTTTTTATTCTTATAAACCTGCATTGCCTTTTCGGACACAACTAAAGATGAAAAAGTATCCAGAATCCAGGAGCCAGAAGCCAGAATGCTTCCGATTGGATT
>CAZVAH010000322.1:0-2411 GCA_964625035.1 uncultured Bacteriovoracaceae bacterium
ATTTAGAGCAGAGTTTAACCTTGCAGGCATGATGGATGGCAAAGAGATCTCTTTTAATGGTGCAATCTTAATTACCTCTGCAACCCATGGCATAATAGAGGTTTATGGACCTGGCGGCCTTGCTTTGTACGTAATTAAGATTCATGATGGCACTATAGATATATTGGATACATGGGGCAGAACCCTGAATACATATACCATTCCCTGTAAGGATCTCCTTGGAATCATTGCGGGTTTTCCCCCTCATGGGCGCTGTATATTCAGGAAAGCTCGCGGTGATAGTATAAAGGTCAGGTATTTTTGGGGCAAGCTAACCTTAGATAAAGATATGCTCCCTATAAGTTTGCTTCTAAAACAGGACGAATACCCTGTTGAGGTGATGTTTAATCCAGCGGGGAAAATGATCAGGTTGATGGTTTCCCATCATTATGATAGGTTTGATGTAGAACTCTTTGGGAAAGAAGGTGGCAGGTGGCGATAAAAGAGGTTTTCTTAGCGGATAGAGATATTTATCTTGAAGAGAGAAGCAGATGGTCACTGTAAGATGCCCTACGTGTGGTAAAACCATCATTTGGGATGACTTTCAGCCAACCACTATAAAATGCACTGGGTGCGGCGAGAGCTTTGATGTACGCCAGGGTCTAAAGGATAATATACTTCGCAGGGAGCAAGAGGCTGGTAAGGAGATATATTGTTGCCCTCATTGCAGGGGGCGTATATCCCGCAGGTGGTTTATAAGATGTCCTTCTTGTAACCGCTATATATTTGGGCGTTTTACCATTCATAAGAATTGGCTCTGGGTATTTGCCTGCGTTGCAGGATATCTGCTTTTAACATATTACTATATTGTCTTTATTCAATAAAGTTAAGGCAGCGTTTAATAAAATAGGTCCTTTTGGCCTTAGTCAGAGGAAAGGCCAGGAGGAGATGGCCTATGAAGTGGCAAAGGTTGTATCAAAGGGAGGGATTCTTCTTGTAGAGGCAGGGTCTGGCACAGGAAAGTCCTTAGCCTATCTGATACCAGTGTTTTTATCTGGGGCCAGGGTGGTCATATCCACTGCAACAAAGAATTTGCAGGAACAGCTCATATCAAAGGATATACCTCTTGCCTGCCAGATATCCGGCAAGAAACCAGCCTCCTGTGTCCTCAAAGGCAGAGAGAATTATCTGTGTATTAAGCGGTTTAAATCATTTGCTAAAAAGGGCCAGAAAGACCTGTTTCATGACCAGGCAACCGATGTGATATTTAAATGGGCATCTGAAACCCGCACCGGTGATATAGAAGAAATAAGGGGCTTAAGCGGGTATAGCAGGCTTTTCCAAGAGTTGATAATGCCAGGGCCTTTATGTAATGGGCACAAATGCGAGTATTTTAAGGATTGCTTTGTTCAAAAGATAAGGGCTAGGGCACGATCATCAGATGTAGTCATAGTAAATCATGCCCTTTTAATGAGTGGTCTGATAAGCAGAGAGGAAGGATCTGCACTGGTAGGTGATTGTGATATCCTTATATTAGATGAGGCCCACAGGATTCCTGATATCGCAACCTATCATCTGGGCATAAGGATTTCTTCAGCTGAGGTCCAGAGGTTTTTTTATGAGGGTGCAAAATGGCTTGAGAAGGATTTGCCTGAAAAGGTCTATAGGTTGGCCAAAGACAAAAATAACAGGTATGCTCTAGATGATGATGCTATACAAGCGCTTGATGACATTATATTAGATGTGGGCGGCCTCTTGCGTAGGTTTAAATCCTCCTGCAGGGAAATAGACTCTTATGAAGACCTTATAGAATGGGGAGATGATATCATCTCCAGATGTGAGACCATTAAGACAACCTCAAATGAGACCTGGGTAAGGTATGTGGATATTCAATCTCCCAACATGGTCTTTAATCTCTCGCCTGTAGATGTGAGCAAGATCTTGCCAGAACTCCTCTTTTATGCACACCATGCAACCATACTTACGTCTGCTACACTCACCACAAGTCATGGATTTGATGGTTTAACCCGTCGCATAGGGCTATCTAAAGATGATGCAAAAGAGGTTGTAGTAAAGAGCCCATTTGATTACGAGACAAACACCAGGCTGTTTATTCCAGGATTTTTACCTGAGCCAGGAGATGACAGGTTTATTGCTGCAGCATCGTCTATAATCGTACACCTTATAAGGGCAAGTAAAGGAAGAGCATTGATTCTGTTTACAAGTTATGCCAGGCTCAAGATTATTTCTGATATAGTTATTAATGAAATAAGGGATTACCCGATCTATGTGCAGGGGGATAAGCCTAATCCTGAATTGCTAGAGAGATTTAGAAATGAAGAAGATTCTGTTTTATTTGCAACAGGTGCATTCTGGGAAGGAATAGATGTTGTGGGAAGGAGTCTGAGCCTACTTGTAATCGATAAGATACC
>CAZVAH010000323.1:0-2386 GCA_964625035.1 uncultured Bacteriovoracaceae bacterium
CCTCTGTAGGATGGGCTCCCCAGGGCTCTTCCACCACTGCATTTACCCTGTATGCCGGTATGATTGTAAGGTGCGGGCTTGATTGTATGACATCATGATCCACAATCTCCTCGCATGAAACAATTATCTTCTTACTACAGAGCGCTGCGGCTGCAACACTGCCCATTGCACCCCAGTATTGCGCATTGCCATCTCTATCTGCCCTCTGTACATGAACAATGCACACATCCGGGTTTGCAGCAGGCACAGTAAGAATCTCTTTGCCAGTATAAGGGCATTTGATAACCCTATACTTATCATCTCCCATGAATGTTCGTTTCTTGAACAGGTCTGTTGCTATAACCCCTTCCAAGACTTGCATAAAGGTAAATCCATGCATCCCCGCAACCAGCCGGGCATTATAATCAAAATTCGTATAGTCCTCCATCTCAAGGGTACCTGCCTTCATTGCTCTCTCAGCAGCTGATCCGCCCTTTTTGCCGCCCGCACGATATACATAGGTGCTAACAAGCCTGTTAGTACACCCTCCAGCTATAAGAATTTCCACGTCCAACACCCCTGACTGGGAATACAAGACGAGATCCTTCTTTTCCTGCCTGATCACTTCAAAGACAAGCTCCGCACATGTCCCCACTGTATAGTTTCCGATGATCAAATGATCCCCGTCATGCACAAATCTGGAAATTGCATCCTTGGCACTCATAACCTTGCTTTTTTTGCCTGACATACATCCTCCTTTATGGTTTCAATATTAAAAACATATAATTATTTACTTTAAGAGATGTACTAGTCAAGCTAGAAAAAATTTGGTGTGCCAGCAAAGCAGTTGAAGGGGACGAATTTACGTGCTTATTCCGTGACGCCCCGGGTGATTGTCCAAGTGGCTGTATTTATAGCCAGTATTGGTACTTCACCTTTGAAGGAGATCAACCCGTATTTATTGGCGAATGGGATCCTAATGACATTCCCCAAGAGCCCAGACTGGTGGGATGAGGATAATATAATTGTATTAGGAATGTATATGGTATGGAGTAGAGGCGGGAAGCATATTTTCTCAGGGTAGATATCCGAAGGTTGTGCAGGCGCGCAGTGTAGCTTGTTATTGGGCAGTAAGGGGGCTTGGTATGAGTGCAACTGCACTTGCCAGGGAGCTGCATTTAACTCAACCGGCAGTAAGTATTTCAGTGAAGCGTGGAGAGAGGATTGTAAGGAAAGAGGGGCTAGAACTGTTCGCAGGCCAGTAATTTATAATTTAATGGACGCCCCCTTCTTTCCTGACCCCACTTTCATTTTCCAGGATAGAACATTGACCCCTGAACGTATCTGATCTTCTTCACCGCCATAAATCAGATACTGCTTCCCCTCGGATAATCCTGTAATCTTTCGCCATTTTTTAAGGCCTGTAAAATAATCCTGTGTGATGGTTTGCCCTGACTTGATCTCTATGGGTATCAACGTATCGCCTTCCTCAATAAGCACGTCGATTTCAGTTCCCAGATTATCACGCCAGAAAAAGAGGTTTGAGGTTAAGCCACGATTAAATCTATCCTTCAAAAACTCCCCTATAATCAAACATTCGAATAGTGACCCTCTCATGGGATGTATCGATAGATGATCTGGGCTCTGTATGCCCAGCAGCCATGCCGCAAGACCGGTATCATAAAAATAGATCTTCGGTGTTTTTACAAGACGTTTGCCAAAGTTCTTATGATGAGGATATAGCAGAAAGACGATGTAACTCGCCTCTAATACGGACAGCCATTTCTTTGCCGTGTTATGAGAAATTCCGCAGTCATTGCCCAGACTGACCAGATTTAGCAACTGTCCGGTTCTGGCGGCACACATGCGAACAAAGCGCTGAAACGCGCTTAAGTCCTTCACATTCAAAATCTGCCGGACATCCCGTTCTATATAGGTCGCCACATAATTGGCATACCAGTTTGCAGGGGGGATGTTCCTGTCGTAGATGGGAGGATATAAGCCTTTATATAACAGTTCAGTAAGTCCATGGAAGGCGTTCTTTTGAGGCCTTAATTCACCCATTGAAAACGGCAACAATTGTACTAACCCGACTCGCCCGGCCAATGTCTGAGTGATTCTGGAAAGGAGGCCAAATTGTTGTGATCCTGTTAAGACAAACAGGCCTTGCCGATTATCGAGATCAACAATGGATTGGATATATGAGAATAAAGAAGGACAACGTTGAACCTCATCCAAAAGCGCACCGTCCGGAAATCTGGCAAGGAAACCGCGCGGGTCTTCATTTGCAAATTCTAACTGGTCAGGCTCTTCGAGGGAAATATACGCCTTATCAGGGAATGCGTAACGCGCCAAGGTCGTTTTACCTGATTGCCTTGGCCCTGTAATGGCAACGACAGGGTAGAAT
>CAZVAH010000324.1:0-2385 GCA_964625035.1 uncultured Bacteriovoracaceae bacterium
GCTCTATGGTGATGGGAAGATCTGGGTCGACGGTCTTGCTATAGGTACAGGGCCAGAGTACGAGCATGTAATAGGGCAGGCCAAACAGTCAATGAAACTCAAATATGACCCAATAGCCGGTATCCTGATAACCCCGCTTGATCAAAGGCTCAAGATCGGGCTGTCCTACAGGGCAGAGGAAGAGGTCGAAATTGATCCCCTTCCCACCCTGGTTGCAACGGATATCGGAGGTGTTGGTCTTGCCATGGTTATGGGAATGAATAGTTACTTTACCCCTGAGGAGTATTCTCTTGGGTTGTCCTATTCATTTGAGAGGTTCATGGTCTCTGTGGAGGCAAATAAACAGATGTGGAGCGAGTATGACTATCCTGATGGGGAAAAGTATCATTATTATTATGGGAATCCCGGGCTTACGGGCATAGAGACAGGGGGGCCTGACTTTGATGATACCCTAAATTACCGGCTTGGCATGGAATATAAGATTGGTAAGGATGCGAGCATTATGGTGGGTTACTGCCATCAGCCTACCCCTATCCCTGACCAGTCAGGCAAGGTATCCAATTACCTGGATATGGATAAGGATATCTTCTCAATCGGTGGTAAATTCGCTCTCAAGACCGGGATGATGGTAGAACCTGTGACTATTGCTGCCACATTCCAGTATCAGATGCTGGATGACTACACCGTGTATAAGTATGAAGGTACAGCTGATGCGGTGAAGGGCAAATCCTGGGTTGACCAGGAGAGTTACAAGGTTGAGGGCGATGTCTATGCAGGCGGCATATCTTTAAGCCTTGCCTGGTAATAGAATATAAAATAGTGAGATTGACTCTTTTATAGATATGAAAGAAAGGGGTTTCTTATGGGGAAAAGATTTTTCAGTGTAATCCTTTTTATCGCGTTTTTAAGTTTTCCTGCCTTTGCTGCCGGGGTTCCTGACACATATGGCCTTGGCATAAGGGCCATTGCATTAGGAGGAGCATTTACTGCAGTGGCAGATGACTTTTCTGCAGCGCATTATAATCCTGCAGGTCTGTCCCAGATGAAAGGCCATAATCTTTCAATGGAATACCTTTACACCTCGCCGGATATTGATGTGGAAAAGCTTACTGGCGGAGATTTGTATACAACAGATATCAATGGCAATATGAGGACAGATCCTACGGAAGCGATCGCGGGCCATGGTCTTGACCTTCAGGTGCCTGTAATCGGGGCAATACTGGACATCAATAAGATTGCCAATCTTCCTATGAATGTGCAGTTCGGACTTGCTGCGTCCCTGCCAGAGCAATTGGATATTGCATATAATATGTATGACTATCCCCCGGACCAGCCTCACTTTATCAGGTATGGTGATAATATCGACCGTATTTTTATTACGGCCTCGATAGGGGTAGAGGTTATTAAAGACCTTTTTCATGTAGGTGTTGGAACGCATGCCATGCTGTATGGCCCGGGCACATTCTATATTGATGACATGAGCCTTACTGAGCAGAATGTGGTAGCGCAAGAAGAGGTTGGCGCCCTGTTTGAATATAACCCAATAGCTGGAATCCTGATCACCCCGTTTGATAAAAGGCTCAAGATAGGTCTTTCATGGAAGGATGAGCAGGAGTTGAAATTAGGGCCAATCCCTATTTCGGCATCAGTCTTTATTGGAGGTGCATGGCAGTTGAACATCCCCATGATACTGGATATCAATGCCTTCTTTTGCCCTGAGGAGTATTCCGCAGGCATAGCCCTGGACCTGGATAGTTTTATGGTCTCTATCGAGGCAGATAAACAGTTATGGAGTGAGTATTCATATTCCACTACAGATACTTACCATTATTTTGGAAGCCCTGATTTTGATGATACCATCAACTATCGCCTGGGCATCGAGTATAAACCCAGCAAAAACATGAGTCTCATGGTTGGCTATAGCCATCTGCCAACCCCAGTACCAAATCAGTCAGGCAGGGTGTCCAACTACCTGGATACGGACAAGGATACCTTCTCTTTGGGGGCTAGCTACACATTAACAAAACCGATCATCGGGATCGTAAAGGCGCCGGTAACGCTGGCAGGGGTGTTCCAGTATCAGATGCTGGATGACATTACTGTGAACAAGAGCGGTGTCACAGGTCCATCCTGGGCTCCCCAGGAGAGTTACACGATTGAGGGTACTGTATTTGCAGGCGGTGTATCACTAAGCCTGTCCTGGTAGCAAAAAAATATTCGATAGTCAAAGAGTCGAGAGTTTTAAAGAAAAAGGCTTTCGGCTCTTAATTTTTTGAGTCTATGGAGTTCCATTAAGGTTTAGAAACACCATTTCAACCTACAAACCCGCATGTCCTTTTCGGCCACAACCAATGATGAAAATGCTTACGGGATGGGGGAATAAAT
>CAZVAH010000325.1:0-2347 GCA_964625035.1 uncultured Bacteriovoracaceae bacterium
TTTATACGAGTGTCCACATATCTGCTATTTTGATGGACAAAATCAACACCCAAAAATTGAATATATCGAGGAGAAATCTTTAGGTAAGGGTAACACCCTACATCTACACCAACTAGACCATCTTGGGGAACATTGTTTGACATAAGACCCCCCTTCTATAGTTATCTTCATCCTCGGGCCTTGTCTACTTGCATGGTAGAGCCCTAGTCCTTTCTTAGCCGAACAAATGTAGAAATATAAAGATAGTATAATGTGCCATCACATTGTAAGCAGCAAAAGTAGATTATAATTTAAGATAAAACATAGATTGATTAAGTCAAGTATTAATGAGATGTCTTTTACTCGGATACAGTTAAAGATTTCGTGCCAGGAGATTGAATTAGCACCAAGTAAATATATCTTTCCAAGATTATAGTGTTATAAATACGCAATTCGAAATATCTTTTTCCCTAGCTTGTTCTGCGTAGCCATAGGCGAAGCGGGGTGCCCAGTGCCTTTCTTACACCTTGTACCCTGTTTCACGGGCCCACATGCTCGCCCTTTTCAGGATCTCGAAATCCCTGAGGTTTACTCAAAAAACTCCCTGATGATCCTGGTTGTCTCAACGGGCTTCTCCATGGGTATCAGATGTCCGGCCCCTTCAATGGGTCTGTATGTCCCGTTGGGAAACAGTGATGTTGCGGTCTTCAGATCGATGAATGCCCTGTTTTCACTCTCCTGGCCTTCTATGACCAGGGCCGGGCACTTCACCTTGGGCAGGAGGGGCCACGGATCGTAGCGCATGCCGCCCATGAACAGAGAAGCCTCTCTTTTGGGCGAGCAGGCAAGGGTGAGTCCGCCGCTATCTCCCTCGTGCATGCCGTAGTGGATATACAGCTCGAGCATCTCATCGTCCCATTTCCTGAACAGGGGCTTTGTCCTGAGATAGTCGAGCGCCTCATCCTTATCCTGCCAGGAATCTCTCCGCCTGATGGATTTGGAGGCAAGGGGGTGTTCGTCCACGGTAGGCTCTATGGTGTAGAAGTCCCGGGGCAGGAAGATGGGCTCTATGAGGATAAGTCCCCTGGCAGGAAGGCCGAATGAGGCGACAGACAGGGTCAACACGGTTGCGCCCATGGAATGACCTACCAGTGCGGCATCTTTTATGTTTAGGCTTTCGCAGAAGACTGCCAGGTCCTCTGCAATGGTCATCCAGCTGAGCCCGCCTTTTTCCGGGTCGGTCTCCCGGTGGTCACAGAAATACGGAGCTATGATACGAAAGGATGGGGTGAGTTCCCTGGCAATGGGGTGCCACAGCCAGGGAAGAAACCCCGTGGCATGCATGAGGATGAGGGTGGGTCCATTTCCTTCGTAGAGTAGATAGGGAAGGTCTGCATCACCAATATACTGGGCCAGAACCTGGGGCATGACATCATTTCCCATTGAATGCTCCTTCACAATTGAGATCTTGGCAATAATATTATAATAATCGATATCTTATCATGATCAAGAGGATGATTCCCCACACCTCCTTTTAAAAAGGGAACACTACATATAAGTTTAATAGCGAGTTAAATAAAATCAAGGGGTATTCCGTTGATTTTTTCCAAAGAATAAAAGAGCAGGCCTCTCTTTGGCTGGAAGCTGAAAATATCTGCTATCTTGATGTACAAAATCAACACCCGAAAATTGAATATATCGAGTAGAAATCTTTACTGAAGGGATTGCGCCTTACTGGTAAGCGTTTGGCAAGATATATGCATCTTTGAATTTAAAGCTGTTGCTGAGACGCGGGAAATGCGGCAGCGTTTTCCCATCGATTCTCCAGTGACTGGTTAGCGCCTGAAAGACATCTGTAAAAACTTGCTTCCATTAAAAAATCCCTGGGATCATCCGCCATCGCACCGATATTTTATATTGATTATATGCATCTGGAAATTTTTGTAGCATCATCTCTTCCTCTTTTAGTGAAGTGGCAATCCAGTGAATAATTGTCAGTAAAGCTATGATAAATGTTAGCAAGACGCCAAAGGAAAGACCAATTCCAATATTCATAATAATAATACTGAGATATAAAGGGTGACGGATCTTTGCGTAGGCACCAGAAGTCACGAGCGTGTTAATATCTTTTGATCGGTCATGAGCTTGCCTATGCTCCTTTTCTGTCCAACAGTGAAACACAAACGCCGAAAGGATAAGGAGGCCACCCAAAATATTTGAAACAGGAAAAATAGAAAACTTGGCCCAGGAAAACACCAATCCGAAAATTCCTGTAACAACGAGGAAAAGAGATTCAATCATCCCTCGGTGAAATGGATTAAAAAGAAGGAAAGAATCAACTATAGGTCCGCTTTTCATTTTGTTCGTC
>CAZVAH010000326.1:0-2332 GCA_964625035.1 uncultured Bacteriovoracaceae bacterium
GGGTAATATCTCGGTTTCATGGGATACTGGCCGGTTGGGTGGGTGCCCTGCCGGAGGTGAAGCGCATGAAGGCGATAGGTTTCTATTAACCTTCCTCTTCTTCAATGGATTTGAGAAAGCGACTGATCTCTTCCCTGACAAATTTACGATAGAGGTGATAGAAGAAAAAGCCCATTACCTCTGTAGCCTCTCTGTATTTTTCTGATACCTCCATTGTGGTTAAATTTTGCAAATGAATCTGTATGTAGGTTTTAAATGTAGTCGTCACGAATTCGCGGACAAAATCGGCAATATGCCTTAGATCCTCAGGGTCATGGCCGTCCTTTGGCCCAAAGCCCAGGCGGTCCATATCAACAATCAATTTCCCTATAACCACGTCATCCGGGGAGTAGGTAGGGTGCCCCTCCTTGAATTCCGGGGTGATAACGCCCCACTGCTTCATCTTTGCAAGCCATTTTTGCCCAATGCCTGTGGCTTGGCAGAAGGCCTCTCTTCCGGTGATCTCTCTGGAGAGAAATAAATCAATGGGCTTGTAATATTTGCTTTGAACCCGCAAGGAGGCCTGATCTGGCAAAGATTTCTTTTTTTGTTGCTTGATGATCTTTTTGATTACAGAAAGCGGAAGGAAATGTTTGTCCTGAAGCTCTTTAATCATAAGGATCTTCTCGACATAGCTCTCGTTATAATCCGCAACATTCTTTCCTGGTTTACGGGGTTTCGGAAGGACTCCTTCACGGATGTAATAGTGTATGGTCTCTTTTGAGGCTTGAGTTCGCTTGACTAATTCGCCAATCCTCATTTCTCACCTCCTTTCCCAACATACAAAACCCGATATACCTAACGGGAGTAGTAGTTAAAACACCGCAGACCTTCTTAAGATATATTTAATAACAGATAAAACATAGATCGTCAATAAAAGATATTTGACAACACATCGTGTATATTCTATAGGATACACTTAGAGTGTATAGCAACACTATACGTCAGGTATACACTAGCATTACTTAGATAAAAGATCATTAAACAGGAGGTAAAATCATGAGAGAAGTTGTAATTGTAGAAGGAATGCGGACAGCATTTGGTCGCATGGGTGGAACACTACGTGATATTATAGCAGCAAAGCTGGCCAGTATTGGGATCAAGGGTTTGCTTGATAAGACAAAGATAAAAGAAAAGGCTCATGTGGATTGCGTTTTTATGGGAAGCGCAATGCCTTGTTCACATGCACTTAACCCTGCACGTTGGGCAGCCCTTGATGCTGGGCTTGGTTATGAGACTACAGCATCTTATATAGAGATGCAGTGTGGCTCCGCCATTGACTCCATCAACCATGCCGCCTGGAAGATTATGGCAAATCAGGCGGATATCATTATTGCCGGCGGTATGGAGGCCTACAGCCAATGTCCGGTCAAATTTTCCATGTCTGTAGCACCATATCGTCTGAATCCACCCATGCCCATTGCACCAGAACTTTCACCGGTACCTGAAGAGTGTATAGGTATGGGTCTCACTGCAGAGAATCTCCAGGTTAAGTACAATGTCTCGCGTGAGGAGCAAGACGAATTTTCCTACCGCAGTCAGATGCTGGCTGGGCAA
The DNA here is from genome assembly GCA_964625035.1 of uncultured Bacteriovoracaceae bacterium. Lineage (GTDB taxonomy): Bacteria > Desulfobacterota > Desulfomonilia > UBA1062 > UBA1062 > JAGGYK01. The sequence goes on from CAZVAH010000326.1 coordinate 1,597, forward strand.
GCCATGGAGGCTGGGAAGTTTGATGAGGAAATTATTCCTGTTATTATTCCCGCGACGAAAAAGACCCCGGAAGTTGTCTTCAAGGTGGACGAACATGTGCGGCCGGATACAACGATGGAAGGCCTTGCAAAACTTCCCCCTGCATTCAAAGCCGGAGGCACAGTCACCGCCGGGAACTCCTCAGGCCGCAATGATGGATCAGCATTTGTGCTGATAATGAGCGCGGAAAAGGCAGAAGAACTTGGATACGAGCCCATGGCCAAGTGGATTTGCGGTGCAGACTATGGCGTTGATCCAAGGATTATGGGTATTGCTCCGGGTTATGCAATACCTATGGCCATCAAACGTGCTGGTTTAAAACTGTCTGATATGGACATTATGGAATGCAATGAGGCCTTTGCCGTCCAGAACCTGGCGGTTATCAAAGAGATTGAAAACCAGACCGGCGAAAAGGTTGACATGGACAAATGGAACCCATTGGGGGGGGCCATTGCCTTTGGTCATCCTAATGGAGCCTCAGGCGCACGGGTCTGTATGTTTGCAATGCGTGAGCTGATTCGTCGAGGCGGGAAATACGGGATTTTTGGTTCCTGCTGCGGAGGTGGGCTGGGCGTTGCAACCGTTATTGAAAATCTGCAGCGATAAATAAACAGGGTATTTGCCCGAATCCTTTTTCGCTTGCCGAAAGCGTTTTTTGATACATCTAAGGCTTGCTCCAGGGCGATCCCCATTCGCC
>CAZVAH010000327.1:0-2326 GCA_964625035.1 uncultured Bacteriovoracaceae bacterium
GCAATATACACTTGACGAAACCATGATTTATTACCATAGTAGGAATGAGTTAAAGATTGAGTTATTTTTTAAAGAGATTCAACTGCACAATCAAAGGGGGATACCATGGCGAACCAGGATGTATACAAGGAATTATCAAAGAAGTTAATGATGGAAAATTCTGAAATACTACCAAAGATATGGGGTGTTATCTGCACTGAAGAAGAAGCAGAAATAGAGAATCTACTGCCCGGAACAGTTGAAGATATTGCCAAAAGGGCTGGAAAGGGCGTGGATGGGACGAATGCAATAATACAATCCCTGTTTCACAAGGGAGCGGCCTTTGAGTATGTTCGGGATGAAAAAACCCATTACAGAATGCCTCGACATGTTGTCCAGTTTCACGATTCAAGCATCCTATGGAAAGAGGCCCCGCCTGAGCTGATAGATCTATGGGTAGAATTCGTGAACCACAAGGAATACCAACAACTGCTCGAATTGGCTGTAGAAGTAAAATTACCTGCCTTTCTGAGGGTTGTCCCTATAAATGAGGCCATCGAGGCGAAAAACCAGGTCCTGGTATATGAGGATGCTGCAAAACTTGTTGAGGATGCAAAAAGCCTGGCTGTTGTCGATTGCGTCTGCAGGAAATCGATGAAAAAATGTAATGCCCCGGTAGAGGTATGCCTGCAACTAAACAGAGGGGCTGATTATACGATAAAGAGGGGAACCGGGAGAAAAATAGATGCCCAAGAGGCCTTTTCTATCTTAAAGAAATCAGAAGAAGCCGGCCTTGTACATATGACAGACAACAGGGCTGGCAAAGTAAATATAATATGTAACTGCTGTAGGTGTTGTTGTGAGATCCTTCGCTATGCCACCAATATAAAGACAAAAGACATTTTAGCTCCAAGCCGGTATCAGGCATCTCTAGATGAGGATGAATGCACCTCATGCGGGGTGTGCGTTGATGTCTGCCCGACAGAGGCACTATCTTTAACCGAAGATGATGTTTTAGAGATAGACACAGCTAACTGTATTGGTTGCGGGTTATGCGCATCTACATGCCCGGTTGAGGCCATCATCCTAAAAGAGATCAGGGCAGAAGACTTTATCCCATTGAAATAATAGCGCTTTGATGTCTGAGCCAAAAAGGCCTTACATAAAAAGATTAAGGAATACCCTAAATGATCCACATATTTGGAGATAATGGCTACAAGATAACCACAGAGAAACTGAGAAGATGCTCCTTTGAGATCGGAGCGTATAGACCGCCAAGCGAGGGTGGAAACTTTTCCCTCCTGATAAGGGCAACAAGGAATTGTCCATGGAACAGGTGCACATTTTGTGACATGTACAAAGGTACACGATTTTCCTTAAGGCCTGTTGAAGAAATCAAACACGATATAGATTCGGCCAGTGCCATAAGCGATGAGATAAAGACAATATCATGGGGACTTGGGTATAGCGGTGAGGTGAATAGAGATGTAGGCATGGCTATAATCAAGACTGATCCTTCACTCAATGACAACCCATGTTTTGTAACAGTCTTTAACTGGCTCTATTCCGGTGCAAAGACTGTCTTTTTACAGGATTCTAACAGCTTGAATATGCGCAAAGGGGACCTAATAGATATTGTAAGATATTTAAGGGAGATCTTCCCATCTTTAAAAAGGATAACTTCTTATGCCAGGTCAAAGACTATTGTCCAGAGAAGGTTGGAAGACTTAAAAAATATATATGAAGCAGGGCTGAATAGATTGCATGTAGGTTTAGAAACCGGGGATGATGAATTATTAAAGAAGGTAAATAAGGGCGCTACAAGCGAAGAACATATCATTGCCGGGAAAAAGGCAAAGGAGGCAGGCTTTGAATTGTCAGAATACTGGATGCCTGATCTAGGGGGGCGTGCCAGGTGGGATTTACACGCAAAAAATACTGCCCGCGTACTAAATGAGATAACCCCTGACTATATAAGATCAAGACCTTTTGTACCGAGGCCAGGGACACCCCTATATGATGAATACGAGCGGGGAGAATTTCATATGTCATCGCCTCATGAGCGGCTAATAGAGATTAGAGCCATGATCAAAGATCTGGATGTGAGCTCAAGGGTCTGCTTTGATCACACCATGAATTCCTGGGCAAATGGTCGTGGCGAGCTTCTATTTAGACAAGATTACGAAGGATATAAATTTCCAGAAGAGAAATCCTTGGTTTTAAAATTCATAGAACAAGGTTTAAAGGTTAATGAATCAATGAACATAGATGAAAGAGATTTAATCAGAATAAAGTCTCGATAAATTAACGGATGTATGAGAGAAGTGGTGTAAATTACAGATACATA
>CAZVAH010000328.1:0-2323 GCA_964625035.1 uncultured Bacteriovoracaceae bacterium
AGGCGGGGGACATGATAGCTGTTCTTATAACCACATGAAATTACTGCAATTCGTGGATTTACCATACCCAGGAACACTGAGAGACATGACTTGGATGCCCCGTGGTGAGCTACCTTGAGCACCTCTGCCGAGATGTCTCTGCCTAGATGTGCCAGGGATAATTCTCCCATTCCCTCTGCATCTGCCATAAATAGGCCCTTCATATTGTCGCCGCCCACCATCAGCACAATAGAATGCAGATTCAGGTCCATACCTTTCTCTCTTTTTGCTATGTGCTTAAGCGGGTTTAACACCTCGATTGTTGTATTCCCCAAATTTAGGGTATCGCCAAGGCATACTGCTTTTATGGGTATGGATCTCAATTTTGTAATCCTTGTAACCTCTTCAAATACAGGATTCCAGTCTGATGCCATGTTTGTCCATACCTCATCAACATCAAAGCGTCTTAATATAAAGGGAATTCCACCTATATGATCAGGATGAGAGTGGGTTATGATAGCAAGATCCAATCTTGTTATGCCCCTTTGTAATAGGTGGGGGGCCACAATGAATCTGCCAGTATCAAATCCTGATCGTGATCCACCTGCATCGATTAATATTGCATGCCTCCCAGAGGTAATAAGGGCTGAATCCCCCTGGCCAACACTTATAAAATCGAATGTAAGGGGTCTACCTAGTCTTATCTGCTGCTGCAAAATGGGTAAAGTGATTATAAGGATAGCACTTAGTGTGATAAGTATTGCTCTTAGCCTGGTCTTTCTACCAAAGAATGCCAGGATGAGACCAAGATAGCATGAATAGACCCAGATAAGCCATGGCCTCTTGACAGGGAAGAGCATCCCCAATAGGTCGCCTGCCTTGAGAATAAGGGTAATACCATCCATAGAAAGTGAAAACAGGTATGAAGCTATAGGCCATGAAACAGGGGTTACCAAAAGACCCAGTAGAGAAATGGGCATGACAAATAGGCCAAATACAGGGACAAAGATCAGGTTGGATATAAGCCCTACAGGTGAGACAAAACCGAATATATACACCACCATGGGGAGGGTAAATACAGTAGCAGCTATAGTTATTATGATAAGTTGTAGTATCCATGATTTTAAATTGAATTTGTTCAGTATCCCGATTATCCCGAGTACAGCGGCAAAGGATAGCAAAAAGCTCGGGCTATATATGCTAACAGGCCATATAATAAGTATGACAATACCTGATAACGCAAGGGAGTTTATAACATCATTCTTTCGTGCAAAAAAAAGTGCTCCGACTACCGCCATTGCCATTATCGTGGCCCTAATAGTAGGAATATATGGGCCTACAAGGCATGCATACAATAAAGCACTTATAAGGCCTATGATCTTTGCTGCAAGTGGCGTATCAAACCTTTGGGCAATAGGGGGAATACACCTCAAGACAGTAAATGCTATCACGTATCCGAACAAGATCACCAGACCTATATGTAACCCAGAGATGGCAATAAGATGGGAGATTCCAAGCGAGGTGAATCTGTCCCTTATAGAGTTGGTCAAACATGATTTGTCTCCTAATAGGATGGCCTTTAATATTTCCGCCTCCGGTTTGGCAAAGCTCGATAATTGTTCTGATATTTTAGTTTTAAACCCCTTTCTCGCAACTAATGAGCCATGCCTTTTTATATCGTTAAAGTCTTTTATATACCCGGTTAATGTAATACCCTTGGTCTTAAGATACATGGTATAGTCGAATTCTCCTATGTTACCATAAGGCCTGGGCATTCTTATAACAGCCTTTGATTTTATGTGTGTCCCCTTGTGTAAGGTCTCTATGTGCTTATAGATATTGATCTGAGAGCGTCCGTGTAGCCTTTGCCCGCCAATCTTTATGTGATCAAGATGGATCCTGTATATCCTCTTTGCAAAACCTGAATCTACAATCTCCCCCTCTATTGTATATTCTCCATCTGGTATATTTACATCACCCGGAATCCAGGTGATAGAAACTAGGCCCAGAATAATACCGAGGATGGCATGTACTATCCTTCCCTTGGGAGTCAGCATGAAGATGAATACAAGGGCAAAGGAAAAAGCACCCACGTCCTTTAGTCCTATAAGGATCCCTGCAGATAGCCCTGCAAATACTACCAAAAGTGGAGAGTTATGAGTTATGAGCTGTAAATTATAAGTTTTAAGTTTTGAGTTTTGAGAGTTGGGTTTTGAATTCATAGTTATACAACGCCACTTTGGCAAGGGTAACCCATAATTCAAAATTACATTTTAAGTTTCCCAATTACATCTCGTATGGTGTCTATACCATGCCTTCCCATGTATTGAGTGAGCCCATTTAT
>CAZVAH010000329.1:0-2318 GCA_964625035.1 uncultured Bacteriovoracaceae bacterium
GTACAGCCAGTTTCCACTGCATGTAGAGCCATCTGCCTGTAGATAGGCAAAGCTCGGCACCAAAGAGCCTGCCTTAAATAGCTTGCCCTTTACCATGGTATCCTTCAGGAAATAGCCGTTGATCTCCTTTGCTACTTCACGGGGGGATGGATGATGCAGCCTTCCATCCATGCCTTTGGTTGCATATTCCCATGTGAGCTGAGCAATGGGATCAGGGAATGCACCGCCTTGCTCCTTATAGAGATCTTTAATCCTGTAGACAAGCTCAGTCATGATCTCAAGGTCAACCTTTGCCTTACCTGGAGGGTCCACTGCCTTATAGCGCCATTGAGCCCATCTCCCGGAATTGGATATGGAGCCTTCCTTTTCTACAGATGATGCAGCAGGTAATAAGAAGACCTCAGTCTTTATACTTGCCGGATCTACACCAGCTACCTTCTGCCAGAAACCTGCTGTCTCGGTCTCCCAGAGATCTACTACGACAAGCCAGTCAAGCTTGGCCAGCGCCTCCCTTTCCATACGGGAGGATGGACCACCTACAGCCGGGTTTTGTCCCCAGCAGAATAGACCATTTACCTTACCCTTCATCATATCATCGAACATGCTCATATGGGAATAGTTTTTGCCATCATCGATCTTGCCCATATAGCCATAGGCCTCCTCGATATCTACATCCCTCCAGAATGCCTTTAACAGACTTGAGGAATACTTTGGATAATTACCCCACCAGTTTGCACTCTTTGGATCATTGCTTACTGGGGTGCAGTCATTCAGATATTCCTCATATGTCTGCTGAGACGCCTTAGGGGTCTTTAGATAGCCGGGCAATATATGAAACAGGGCAGCATGATCTGTTGAACCCTGCACATTGCTCTCGCCGCGCAAGGCATTTATCCCCCCACCTGCTACGCCGATATTACCTAACAAGAGTTGAAGCACAGCCAGTATCCTGACATTTTGCGAGCCATAAGTATGTTGTGTAATACCCATAGCATACATTATAGTAGCTGACTTCTCAGGTTTGTAAGTAGATGTATAAAGATCGCATACCTTCTCGTATACCTTTTGATCGCCCCCAGTAATATCACAGACCTTCTCAATGGTATATCGCGCATAGTGCTTCTTTAAGAGCTGGAATACACAGTTTGGATCCTTTAAGCTAGGATCCTTCTTGGGATTTCCGTTCTCATCGAGCTGATAGGCCCATGCGGCTTTATCATACTTCCTGCCATTAAGCCCTGAGAACACACCGTTAAGGTCTGCAGGCCCTTTAAACTTTGGATCAACCAAGAAAGAAGCATTGGTGTAATCCCTTACATAATCCCACTGTATCCTCCCATGCTGAATAGCATAATTGATCATCCCTCCGATAAATGCAATGTCAGAACCGGATCTCAGGCGGGCGTAGAAATCAGCTACTGCCGATGTCCGTGTGAACCTGGGATCAACGCTTATAAGCTTTGCACCCCTTTTGGCCCTTGCCTCGTTCACCCACCTAAATGATATAGGATGATTCTCTGCAGCATTGGAACCTATGATCATAATACAATCTGAATTTTTGATGTCTATCCAGTGGTTTGTCATTGCACCACGGCCAAATGAGTTCGCCAGACCGGCGACAGTAGAGCTGTGTCAGAGACGTGCACAGTGTTCTATATATACAAGGCCAAGTGCACGCTTAAATTTGACTAATGTGTAGACCTCTTCATTATCAAGGACTGCGCCGCCTAAGCTTGCAATATTTTCTACCCTGTTTACCACCTGACCCTTTTTATTTTTGTAAATAAAACCTTTATCCCTCGTCGACTTTACCTTCCTTGCAATCTTGTCAAGGGCCCAATCCCAACTCACCTCTTTCCACGTACCAGCACCTGGTGCCCTATATAAGGGTTTGGTTAATCGCTTATCATTATTTGCGACCTGATACAGGGCACTGCCTTTAGAACATAAAGAACCCCTGCTGATCGGGTTATCAGGGTCGCCATCTGTTTCTATCACATTACCATCCCTTACATGGGCGATAATCCCACAACCTACAGCACAGTATGGACAGATAGTAGGCACTTCTTTGGCGTAGCGAATCTTTCTGGGTTGAGCCAATCCGGGTTTTACCCCTACCCCTACCCCAATGCCTGCAGCTGCTAAAGTACCACCGGTAAGCTTTAAGAAGTTCCGCCTTGTAATATCCATAATGCCCCCTCTCCTAATTTTAATTGACACTGTTTTTATTAATTTCTTAGATTTATAACAAATTAAAACGGGGCAAGGCAACAGCAAATTATATTATAATGTATGCCTTCTTAAGCATAACCCTTGAT
>CAZVAH010000330.1:0-2315 GCA_964625035.1 uncultured Bacteriovoracaceae bacterium
TGAAGAGTGAATAGTAAATAGACTTATTTTAGACTACTGACTAAACCTGAAAGCATTTTAAAGATAGGTGTGATCTCAGCAATCATTTCGTTTTGCTGTGCTTCACTGATGTAATTAAGCATAAATGCGATTTCTAATTGGGTCTCCAACTCGCTTAGAGACCCTTGAGCAATATTTAAAAACTGCATAAACTCGGCTTTGGACTTTCTTGCTGCACCTTCCGCAATATTGCTTGGAATTGAAACTGCGCTCCTTTGCATCTGACTTGCTAGACCATATATTTACTGCTTAGGAAAACCCTTGGTTAAGGTATAGATCTCTTTGACTAATGACATAGAATTTTGCCATACTTTTAGCCTTTTATGAGGTCTTTCGGTTTGTGTACTCATAGTTATTATTTACTATTCACTGAAGTTCGACTCACGACTGTCTTTATCGTCTTTCTGTTTGTTACTATTCACTATTTACTATTCACTGTTTGCTGTTAATTTTCCTCCCCGGTATAAACTCCGTAAGCACTGGCATGATCTTTTGTGTAAATTTAATGAGTCTCTCATCTGCTTCATGAAGCCCTTCAATTTCATAAACAGGGGTGATAAGACGTACAAGGGCACCATCGGTTCTTTGTCTGGTAAGTGCCTCTAAGAAGTTAAAGATTTTCAACTGATAAACATTAGTAAGTATGCGACCTCTTTGAAGAAACCAGTAGTAGCAAAGGAGTCTTTGATCCCATTTCTCCATAAGTATTCGATTGACTTTTATAGAGTCTCCCAAATATCTTGGGGTGGGAACAGTGGTGGTCCCCTGCTCTCCGAAGGTCCAACCACTTCCAAGAAGACATGTAGCAGGGGTATGGATTGATTCCCCCTTTCGTTGACTCTGATAGTAAGCCACATAGAAATTGACACTTTTGCCTTCAGGATCTTTATAGTCAATAACTACATAGTCACTTAGATCCAATGCATCTACAAGCCTTTGATCCATGGGCATAAGCGCCCCACTCCACAGACCCAACCTAAGCGGGAATTGAGAGAGGGACTTTGGGATAGGAATCTCTTCGCGGAACTCTATAAACTGAGATAAAGATATGGTAGCACCGATTAATATAATAGACACAACAAACTGAGCCCGTGATGAAATGGATCTGCCATGCGCAACTTCAGATGTTTCTTCATTGGGTTCGGGATCAAAAAAACCATTGTCTTTAAGTGATAACTTATCCTTAAACTTGATTTTAGAAAGAACCCACATCTCAAGAGTAAGCACAATCAGGGAGAGCATAAATATAAACCATCCGGAAAAAACATGGAAGAACCCTTCGGCCACCCTGGGAGTCCAGACATCGTAGAGGATGCCGGTTGCGGCTATACGCAGGCCATTTGCAATAATACCTATTGGCACTGTAGAGATCACTAGTGTAGCCCGCTTCCAAAAGGCAGCCTTGAAAAAATAGGCCACAAGGAGACCTAGTACAATAAGGGCGAACAGATAACGGAGTCCACTGCAGGCTTCAACCACCTGAAGATGGGCAAACCCTAAATCAATTACATTTCCTTCATAGGAGGCTGGTGTCCCATAAAATTGCATCATACCCACACCAAGTTTTGTGGAGATAAGCTGGAGCTTAACTGAACACTTATTGTAGACAAAATAAGGGAAAGGAAACATGGTCAATACCATTATAAGTGCAAAGGAGATGGCCTTTATTTTCTGCCAACCCATATGAAGCCAGCAAAGGCCAACCACTACCAGCCAGAATGACATGTATAGGGTAAAATATTCCCCCCCTAACTCACCTAACCAGAAAAAGACCAGCCCCAGGCTCAATGGGAACAGACCTGCCCAGGAGGGCCTTGAGGGTAATTCCTTAAGCCTTTTTCTTTTATCCCACACAAGATAGGCGATCACAAAAGGCATTAGATAGCAGTAGCTGTAATCAGCCCTGGCCCACTGAGATATCAGGTTTGTAAAGGTAGAGTAATATAGCCCCAGGATGAAAAGCCCACAAATTGCAACCTTGATCCAGGTTGTAGGCCTAAAGGATGATTTTAATAGTATTTGATTATCAATATCCATACAACACCTCAATCTGTTCCATTATCCCATCATTCTCATTCGCACAGCGCACTTAAACCCCTGTCGTCAATACCTTCCATATCCTTTCAGAAGCCTTACCATCCCATTTGGCTGGCCTTGAATTTTTTTTACCTTTCCTGCCAGTGCTCTTCCTGTAACCATCAAGGATAGATTCTTTCATGGTGCCCCCAAGGATATTCGTTCCCAGATCAATGGTAACAGGTCTTTCTGTATTTTCT
>CAZVAH010000331.1:0-2312 GCA_964625035.1 uncultured Bacteriovoracaceae bacterium
GCCTACTACGCAGGCATGGCGGTTTATATGAAGATAGTTAGTACCAAAATAAATGAGGAAGCACTTGGCCTCCCTCATCCCTCTCATCACAATAAAATGCTGCATAGAGGTGGCCTATTTCTTCTTTCCAGCCATCTTTTCTATCTCTTCTTTCCTCAGTTCCTTTCTTAAGACCTTCCCTATAGCGCTTTTGGGAAGCTCATCCCTGAATTCTACACTCCTCGGCACCTTATATTTGGCCAGATTCTCCCTGCAATATTCTATAATCTCCTCAGCCGTTGCAGTCTCGCCTTCTTTTAGTACTATAAAGATTTTTACTGTCTCCCCCCTATATTCATGGGGTACACCTACGGTGCATGCCTCCTTTATCTTTGGGTGCTTATAAAGCACCTCGTCAATCTCCCTGGGGTAGACATTAAATCCACTGGCAATAATCATATCCTTCTTTCTATCAACAATATAGAAATATCCCTCCTCATCCATGGTCGCAATATCACCTGTATAGAGCCATCCATCTCTAAGGGTGATCTCTGTCTCTTCTGGATTATTCCAATACCCCCTCATTATCTGCGGACCTTTTATGATGAGCTCCCCAGGTTCTCCAACAGGTAGTTCTTTTGTCCCATCCTCCTGATCCACTACCTTGCATAGGGTATCAGGGGCTGGGAGCCCAAAAGAGCCTGGTATCCTCTTTGCCCCCTGGCCGAATGGATTCATATGGGTTACAGGGGCAGACTCTGTGAGGCCAAAGCCTTCACAGATAGCTGCACCTGTGAGTTTCTCAAAACGCTCTATTACCTCAACAGGCAGTGGTGCACTCCCGGAAAAGCACCCCTTTATAGAACCCAGGTCATACTTGGGTAAGTCTGGATGGTTCAGCATACCCACATACATGGTGGGTACTACTGCAAGGAATGAGATCTTGTAGTTTTTGACAGCATCCAGCAATGGTTTCGGCCCAGGTCTTGGTATAAGGGCAATAGCAGAACCAGCCCATATGGGGTAGTTCATAGCACAGGTCATGCCAAAGGAATGGAAGATAGGCAGTGCTCCCATATGGGTATCTTCTGATGCAGTTGCCTTAAATTCCGGGTACCATGCCTCTATCTGCTGTACATTGCAGCTTAAGTTCTTGTGGGTAAGCAGTACGCCTTTTGATACACCTGTAGTTCCACCTGTATATTGCAGGCATGCCACATCTTCCCATTCAATCTCCTTTTCTGACGGATTCGGCGGGTATTTTGCGATTATCTCTTTAAATGTATATACCTCATCTGTCTTCTTTATCTCAGCCTTCAACCCTCTTTTCTTTGCTACAAGTGGGAATAGTATATTCTTGGGAAATGGCAGGTAGTCACCTATACTGCACGAAATAATCTGCATTACCTGGGTCTTAGGACGCAGGTCTATCATCCTGTTTGCCAGAAGATCTATGGTAATCAATACCTTTGACCCAGAATCGTTCAACTGATATTCTAATTCGCGGTCAGAGTATAGGGGGTTATTGGATACCACTATGGCATTGGCACGATGAATAGCATAATAGGCCACCACACAATGTATGGTGTTTGGAAGCAAAAGCGCTACCCTATCCCCCTTTTCCACCCCCATATCTGCAAGCGCAGTAGCCAACCTTTCTACCATCTCGACTAACCTTGTATATGTCACTTTATATCCTTCAAAGATAAGGGCTGTATTATTCGGATGATCTTTGGCAGAGCGATACAGGGCCTCTATCATTGGCAGCTCTTCATACTCTATAGTCCCCACCACACCCTTACTATAATGCTTTAACCAGATCTTTTCATCATACTTACTATCTTCAGACATAACACCTCCTTAAGAATGACTGAATCTTAAAAAAAACTTCCTTCTTATTAAAAGATTAATCTCAGAATATATAATTGTCAAGATCACGAATAAGGCCAGGTTGCGTTTTCCCAAAGTTGCTATTTCATGAACGATTAAAGTTAGTTATATAATAGGCCCATTACCCATAGTGGGCAGAATTGCATCCTTAAATTTATTGACAAACAATCTATGCTTAGGTAGAGATGTGTGTATGGCGGTGTAGCTCAGTTGGTTAGAGCATGCGGCTCATATCCGCAGCGTCGGGGGTTCAAGTCCCTCCACCGCTACCAAACTTTGTGCCTATTTTCATATAAACCTGCATGCCTGCAAGGCAGGCACAACCAATGCTGAAAATATGCATTTTCATACAAATTCTATCCCTGTAGGGCATATTTCCCGCAGGCCGATTAGCCTTACAAATACGTTGTAGGGCCCGTTCCCCTGAACGGGCCGATGAGGGC
>CAZVAH010000332.1:0-2298 GCA_964625035.1 uncultured Bacteriovoracaceae bacterium
GACAAACATCCATGCATCGGTGATGTTCGCGGGCTCGGGTTGTTTATGGGATTAGAGCTGGTAAAGAACCGCAAGACCAAAGAACCCATAATGCCTGTTGATGCAAAGATTCGCCCGGGCATGAATCCCAAGCTTGAGGTGGCAAAAAGGCTTGGAGAGCTGGGGATGATAGCCATGGCAGCGAATCCAGGCAATGTCATTGCTATGGCGCCTGCCCTTATCGTCACCAAGGATGAGATCGATGAAGGGATCACCATAATGGACAAGGCCCTCGAGAAGGGGGATACTTATTATCAAGGGTAGATTCCCTTGAAATATTAGGAGGCTGATATGGAAAAGATAAATGTTGGTATTATCGGGTGCGGATGTATCTCAGATCTTCACTTTCTTGGTTATAAAGACAGTAAAGAGGCCAGGATATATGCGGTCTGCGATCTAGACTCCGAGGTAGCTGAGGCCAGGAAAAGCCAGTGGAAGGCAGAAAAATCATACACTGATTTTAAAGGGTTATTATCCGATCCTAACATAGATGCCGTTGAGATCCTCACCCCTCACAGGTTACATGCGCCAATGGTGATAGAAGCTGCCAGGGCAAATAAGCATATAGCAGTGCAGAAGCCCATGACCATAAGTCTTGATAGCGCCAAACAAATGCTGGCAGAGACAAAAAAGGCCGAAAAGATCTATAAGGTGACTGAGCCCTATACCTTTTACCCACCCATTGCACTTGCCAAAGACATAATAGATGGTGGTGAGATTGGTGAACCCATTGGCATCAGGATCAAATTCATCGCTGGCACTTCCGGGGGCTGGAAAGTGCCGGCTTCCTGTTGGGAATGGCGGATAAAAGACAATGCTGAAAATCAAGGTATGCGGGGCCTTCAAACCTTTGACCACGGTCATCACCTCTGGTCTACTGCATGGTTTCTGCTAGGTGACGTAGAAAGGGTTGCAAGCTGGATTGATTATGCTGACGGAATTATTGATTGTCCTTCTGTAATTATGTGGAAATACAAAGACAGCAAGAAGTACGGTGTGTGTGAGTATGCGCAAGCTGCAGATTTACATATCCCATCAAAATATTATACAAATGACGAATGGTTTGAGATAACCGGAAACCGCGGTATTATCTTTATCCATCGATGCACAGGCAATATCCATGAAGGCCCCGGGGTGAGCCTTTTCAATGGGAAGGGATGGAAACACTACACAGATGTAAAGACTGACTGGGCAGAAGGTTTTATTGGTGCGACCAATAACTTCATTGGTTCTATTCAAGGACGAGAGGCCCCGCTCCTTTCTGGTGATCAGGGGTATGAGATACTACGATTTTCTCTGGCTATTCAAAGGGCAGCCAGACTAAGGCGAGAGGTTTATCTGGATGAGATGGACAAGCGTTTCCCGTCCTTTTATACATGGAGAAGAAAACGCATGGAGAAAAAAGAAACCGCAGCAGAAAGAATATCCATGTCCCTTTCTGATTCCGGAAAAGATCTTTCTAAATATGCCCCGCAGGCAAGAGCTTTAACAGAGCAACTGATGAATCAATTCAACCCTGATGCTGCCAAAGCATGGGAGTCTGTGATTGGACTTCATCTGGAGGCCGACGGGGGCATAGAAGATGAGATGTTCGGGCTGTTTATAAAGGAAGGAAAAGCAATTCTCAAATATGGTGCATTGCCTGAAGACGCAAAATTTATCTTGAGGTTGCCGGCAGGGACATGGGCGGCAATCCTGTCAGGTAAAGAAAGACTCGAAGAAGCCCTCCTCCAGGGAAAAATCAAGATGGAAGGGCAGGCCGAAGAAGGCCTGAAGCTTAGGGCTGCCTTCCGGTTATAAGATCAGTACATGAATTTAATTCAGCCTGTACCCTGTTCAGGCCCTTACATGAATTGATCAATCCGAGAGCTTCTCTAAGGCCTCTTCCCCTGTCATACCTATATTAACCCCATATAAAGACGCCTTTTCAGTTAAATCCACAATCCTTGCCGATAGGAGATCATCCGCAGTCTTTAGGGGTCTTTCCGGCGTTCCCTTAGCTATTGCAATGGCTGCTCCAAATTCCTCCATAACAGGCTTGTCCACAATGCCACATGAAACCAGCCCCTTTTTTGTAACAATCATAACAAACTGGCCATCTTCCCACGATACAGCAAGCCCAAGTGCAGGGGTATTGTTTGAAACCAGAGGCTCTACCTTTATTGCCATGCCATCCTCCTTTCTCTTACCTGAGCTAGTATGACATACTATTAATATGAAAAAGTGAATAGTAAAGAGTGAAGAGTGAATAGTGTTATT
>CAZVAH010000333.1:0-2295 GCA_964625035.1 uncultured Bacteriovoracaceae bacterium
TATAGATAAGCGGCCACATCTACGAGTCATTATATATCTCATGTCTTGCTGCAATACTGGGCAGTGTATCACCCCCTTTTACTACATATATAGTTGGATAAACTTCAAAGATCGCATCCTCTCCCTGTCTTTGTATCTGTTGCTTCTTTTGTGCTATCTCTTGCCTAAGTCTCTCCAGGTCATTTTCCTTACCTTCCACCGTGAGTTTTTGCGTCTTCTTGAATTTAGCTTGAAAATCCTCCTTCAAGGAATTAAGCCCTTCTAAGTCTTCCTCAATATATGCATTCTGCATCTCGAGATATATGATTAATAGCTCACAGAATTCCTTGGGAGCATATTTAAAGCTTGATATAAATACTGCATCTTTGATCTCTTTTGTAGCATCCTTTATAATATCCTTTCCGCCTTCGGCGGAGGATGTGACCATGCCTCTCTCTTGTATATCCACTCGAGCATTCTCAGAGATTTCTTCACCTTTAGCGGTATCTGCCTGCAATGAGTCTTTAATATCTTGATCCTTGGTATGGAATCCTATAAATGCACATCCTGTGAGCATAAAGACGCTCAATATGACAAATATAAATAATTTTCTGATCACCCCTTTATTCTCCTGAACCTCCATTTTCTTACTTAATTAATTCCTAATTCATCTATTCTTTATTCCTATTTATCACATTTACACCCAACTCTACAAGTTGTGTATCATCCACAGGCGATGGGGCCTGGGTAAGAAGACAGAAAGACTTTTGTGTCTTTGGAAATGCAATTACATCCCTTAGAGATGAAGCCTTTACAATGAGCATTACCAATCTATCAAAACCAAATGCAATCCCTCCATGGGGGGGAGCACCATACTCCAGTGCCTCCAGCAGGAATCCAAACCTGGTCCTTGTCTCTTCTTCTCCAATCCCTATTGCCTTAAAGACCGACTGCTGAAGGGCCTTGTTATGGATACGGATACTACCACCCCCTACCTCCTGCCCGTTGATCACCAAATCGTAGGCCTGTGCTCTCACCTTGCCAGGATCTGATTCCAGCAAAGATATGTCCTCTTCAACTGGGGCAGTAAATGGATGATGGGTAGCTGTAAGCCTCTGTTCTTCTTCATTCCACTCTAAAAGCGGAAACTCTGTAACCCATACAGGGCTGTACATATCTTCTGGGATAATAGAAAGCTTATTTGCTATATGGACTCGTAATGCACCCAGGCTAGCATTTACCACATCCTTTTTATCTGCAATAAAAAGTGCTATATCCCCAACTTCCATGCCTAGCCTTTCCTCAATCTCTACACGCTGATCGCCAGTTAAAAATTTTGCAATAGAACTCTGCCATCCCTTTCCCGTAACACGGGCCCATACTACACCCTTTGCCCCATAATTTGAGACAATTGAACCAAATGAGTCGAGATCTCCTCGCCTAAGATTATTAGGTCCCTTTATATTTATCGCCTTTACGACACCACCTCCAGCGACTGTAGAAGAAAACACCTCGAACCTACACTTGGCTACAATATCAGAGATGTCATAAAGTTTCATAGAAAACCTTATATCAGGGTTATCTACGCCATAATCTCCTACAGCATCATTATAAGTGATCTTAAGGAAAGGTCTTTTTAGTTCCACACCAATAGTATCTTTGAATATAGCAGCAATCAATCCTTCTGAGACATCCATTATCTCGTCTCTACTCAAAAATGATGCCTCCATATCAATCTGTGTAAACTCTGGCTGACGGTCTGCTCTCAAATCTTCGTCGCGAAAGCATCTTGCAATCTGATAATACCGATCAAAACCTGCTATCATAAGGAGTTGTTTAAACAACTGTGGTGACTGGGGCAGGGCATAAAATTGACCGGGGAAAACCCTGCTTGGTACCAGATAATCTCTTGCCCCTTCAGGTGTACTTTTCGTGAGTATAGGGGTCTCTATGTCAATAAAACCTTGTTTATCTAAATATTGTCTTACACTTCTGGTTGCCCTGTGTCTAAGTATTATATTTTCTTTTAAAGACGACCTCCTTAGATCAAGATAGCGATATTTAAGTCTCAGGGCATCACTTGCATCTGCTGTCTCTGATATCACAAAAGGTAAGGTCATTGCCTCATTGAGAATAGAAACCCTTTGAGCTAAAAGCTCAACTGCTCCTGTCCTCATCCCTGGATTGCGCATATCTTTAGGCCTGAGCCCAATTTCACCCTCCACTGCAATGCAGTATTCAGCCTTTATCTTATGGGTAGAAGCATGTGCTTGTGGGTGGATCTCAGGATTGAAAACTACCTGACATATGCCAGTG
>CAZVAH010000334.1:0-2287 GCA_964625035.1 uncultured Bacteriovoracaceae bacterium
TCAACAATATGCCTGAGAATGGATTTACCACCTACATCAAGTAAGGCCTTATTCTTTTTGAAAACCTTTTTTGCTGCCCTCCCATCACCTGCAGTAATAATAGCATCGACAGTCATAGTCTTATGATATGACTCGAGGGCTGTTTTGTGTCAAGTAATAATTAAAATCGGTAGTAATACAAGTATGAGGAAACATAGCCACATCATTAATTAATTGACAATTAATACAGTTTGTTTAAGTATACGATTTCTAATCGGAGTTATTAATAATAGGCAATAGATTAATGAAAGCATTTGTAATAAATCAACAAATATCTATATAAAATATAACTATCTACAAGATTAAATTTTAGATGAAGGAGGTATTAAATGACTCAACTCAGCGGCAAAAAGGCATTGGTTACAGGCGGGGCAATGGGCATTGGCCTGGCTACATGTAAGCGTCTAGTCAAAGAAGGCTGCGATGTAACCATCTGGGACATGAATGAAGAGGCAATGGCCGACGCCAAAAAGGAGCTTGAAACTCTAGGCGGCAAGGTATTCGCCTACAAGTGTGATGTAACAGATAAAAACCGGGTCTTCGAGCTTGCAGACCAGGCAACAAAGGATATGGGCCAGGTGGATATATTGATCAATAACGCAGGCTATGTAAGAATAGGGAGATTTTGTGACCGTCCAGTTGAAGATTGGGAGAGGGAGACAGATGTAAACCTTACATCCATGTATTATACCATACATAAGTTTTTACCTGGCATGTATGAGCGCAATTCAGGACATATTGTAAATATATCATCTGCAGCAGGGCTTGTGGGCGTAGCTGATGTTGCAGTCTATGCTGCTACAAAGTGGGCTGTGTATGGCCTTACAGAATCCCTTAGGCTAGAAGCAGTGAGAGACAAAAAGTACAAAGTCAAGTTTTCTTCTATTCACCCACACTTTCTCAAGCATGGTATGTTTGAGGGAGGTAAGCTTAATTTTCTCGGAGAGCTCTTATACCCTAGAGTAGAGAGCCATGATGTTATTGCAAAGGACATTGTAGAAAAGGCCTTGAAGAAGAATCGGCATGTTGTAAAGCACCCCAAAACACTCCATATAGCGGTACTAATGAGGGCCTTTCTGCCACCTTTCCTTCTTCCTTTTCTCGAACTTCTTTTCGGTATGGGTAAAGGCATGAATAAATGGGTCGGCCGTCCCGGGAGTGAACACGCTGCTAAATAAAATTAATATAAAAGGAACTTAATTGATAGTTGTCACTGGAGGGGCTGGATTTATAGGCAGCTCTCTTATATGGTCCCTCAATAAGAGGGACCTAAAAGATATCCTTGTTGTAGATAGCCTGGGGAATAATGAGAAATGGAAGAATCTTAGAAGACTGTCATTTTCAGACTACCTTGAGAAAGAGAGTTTTCTTGACAGGATCACCCAAGGAGGCCCACTACCAGATATAGATACCATAATACATATGGGGGCATGTTCTGACACCACAGAAAAGGATTGTTCATACCTTATAAGAAACAACTATGAATACACAAAAGAGCTTGCCATATATGCCATCAAAAACGACATAAGATTCATATATGCCTCAAGTGCTGCTACATACGGCGATGGTTCCCTGGGGTTTGTGGATAATGAAGACAAATTGGAGTCTCTTATGCCTTTAAACATGTATGGTTACTCTAAACACATCTTTGACCTGTGGGCAAAGAGTCAGGGGCTCTTAGATAAAATAGCCGGGATCAAATATTTTAATGTGTTTGGCCCAAATGAATACCACAAAGGGGACATGCGAAGCTTTGTATTAAAGGGGTTCAAACAAGTAAAGGATACAGGTGGCCTCCTCCTGTTCAAGTCTTACAAGAAGGAGTTTGCACATGGCGAGCAGAAAAGGGACTTCATTTATGTAAAGGATGCTGCCAAAATGACCCTGTTTTTCTTCGACCATCCCGAGATTAATGGTATCTTTAATGTAGGGACAGGTAATCCTAGAACGTGGAATGACCTTGCAAATGCAATCTTCAAGGCCATGGGGGTGGATCCTCACATAGAATATATTGACATGCCCTCTACCCTTAAAGATAAATATCAATACTTTACTCAGGCAGATACCTCAAAGATTGTAGCCGCTGGATACAACACTCCTGTAACCTCTATGGAGGATGCAGTTAAAGAGTATGTTACCCGGTATCTTATGCAAGGCTATGGCTATCTCTAGGGTGTGCTTTCTTTTAACCTGCTGAAATCAGCCACCATGTTTTTTATCTTGACAAATGAAATGGATAATTTGATAC